>NZ_JBHTWX010000139.1:0-22375 GCF_042792155.1 Kitasatospora sp. NPDC056651
GTGCGGGCGAGCCGGCCGCGCCGTCGGTCTGGCCGGTCGGCTCGGCGCTCTCGGGCCGGAGCTCGTCGACCAGCCTGCCGACCGGCTGCACCTTGCCGGCCGCGGCGAAGCCCCAGTCCAGCAGGGCGGCCGTCTCGTCGTACACCTTCTGGTAGCTCGCCGGGTGCATCACGGTGACCAGCAGGGTGCGTCCGCCCCGCTCGGCGGCGCCGACGAAGGTCGAGCCGGCGTTGGTGGTGGTGCCGTTCTTCACGCCGATCAGGCCCGGGTACTTGCCCAGCAGCCGGTCGGTGTTGGCGATCCCGAAGCTGCCGCGCCGGCCGTCCTTGTCGACGGCGCCCGGGAACATCGCGTCCCGGGTGGCGCAGTACATCCGGAAGTCCGCGTTGCGCAGGCCGGCCCGGGCGAACAGCGACAGGTCGTAGGCCGAGGAGACCTGGCCGTCCATGTCGTAGCCGTCCGGGGAGATCACCCTGGTGTCCCGTGCCTGGAGAGCGTCGGCCCGCGCCTGCATCTCGGTGACGGTCCGCGGGACGCCGCCGTTCATGTGCGCCAGGACGTGCACCGCGTCGTTGCCGGAGCTCAGGAACACCCCGCGCCACAGGTCCTCGACCCGGTAGTCCAGGTTCTCCTTGATGCCGACCAGGCTGCTGCCGGGGCCGATCCCCTGGATCTCCTCGTCGGCCACCCGGTGCACCGCGTCGCGGTCGAACTTGGGCAGCACGGTGTCCGCGAAGAGGATCTTCAGGGTGCTCGCCGGGGGCAGCCGGAGATGCGGGTTGCTGGCCGCCAGCACCTCGCCGGACGCCAGGTCGGACACCATCCAGGACTGGCCGGTGAGGTCGGAGGGCAGCGGCGGGGCGCCCGCCATCGGGGCGACCTGGACCCCGGGGAGCCCGAGCCGCTCGCCGCCGACCGCGGCCGATGGCGGCGGCTGCTGCGGAGCCGCGCCCGCCGGAGCGGCGAGCAGTACCGGTAAGGCCGCGGTGGCCGCGGCGCACAGGCGCGCGAACGTGTGACGGGATGTGGGCACCAGCAGACCGTACCCACTCCCGGCCCCCGGTGCCCGCCCCTCCGGGCCGGTCCTCCGCAGGAGGGGCCCGCCCTACGCCGATCGGCGGCCCGCGCATACTGGGGAGGCACACCGCCTTCACATGCCGAGGACCCCCATGAAGCTCAGCCGCCGCACCTCCTGGTTCCTGACCGCCTTCGGGGTCTGGTCGATGATCATCTGGACGACCTTCGTCAAGAACCTGTGGAAGGACTCCGGCGGCCAGGCCTTCACCAACGGCGACCACTCCCAGCCCACCGCCTTCTTCTGGGTCCACCTCCTCCTCGCCGTCACCTCCTTCGTCCTCGGCATCGCCGTCGGCGGCATCGGCGTCCGCGGCCTGCGCGCCGGCCGCCGCACTCCGGCCACCGACTGAGCGGGCCTCAGCGTCCCGGGAAACGCCGCAGGCCCCGCCCGATCCGAGGATCGGGCGGGGCCTGCGGGCCGTCAGGCGGGGATCAGAAGCGGCGGGTGACCAGCGCCCGCTTCACTTCCTGGATCGCCTTGGTGACCTCGATGCCACGCGGGCAGGCCTCGGAGCAGTTGAAGGTGGTGCGGCAGCGCCACACGCCCTCACGGTCGTTGAGGATCTCCAGGCGCTGCTCGGCACCCTCGTCGCGCGAGTCGAAGATGAAGCGGTGCGCGTTGACGATGGCGGCCGGGCCGAAGTACTGGCCGTCGTTCCAGAACACCGGGCAGGACGACGTGCACGCGGCGCACAGGATGCACTTGGTGGTGTCGTCGAAGCGCTCGCGGTCCTCGGCGGACTGCAGGCGCTCCCGGGTCGGCTCGTTCCCCTTGGTGATGAGGAACGGCATGACGTCCTTGTACGCCTGGAAGAACGGGTCCATGTCCACGACCAGGTCCTTGAGGACCGTCAGGCCCTTGATGGCCTCGATCGTGATCGGCTTCTCCGGGTCGACGTCCTTGATCAGGGTCTTGCACGCCAGCCGGTTGCGGCCGTTGATCCGCATGGCGTCGGAGCCGCAGATGCCGTGGGCGCAGGAACGGCGGTAGGTGAGGGTGCCGTCCTGCTCCCACTTGATCTTGTTGAGCGCGTCCAGGACGCGCTCCTTCGGGTCCATCGTCAGCTGGTAGTCGACCCACACCGGGTCCGGGTGCTCCTCCGGGTTGAACCGGCGGATCCGGAAGGTGACGGTGATCGGCTGGACGGCACCGGCTTCGACCGCGTCCAGAGCGGCCGAGTGCTTCTCCAGGGTCGGAGTGCTCATCAGTACTTACGCTCCATCGGCTGGTAGCGGGTCGTGACGACCGGCTTGTAGTCGAGGCGGATGGAGGTGCTGCCGTCGGCGGCGACCTCCTGGTACGCCATGGTGTGCTGCATGAACTTCACGTCGTCACGGGTCGGGAAGTCCTCGCGGTAGTGGCCGCCGCGGGACTCCTCGCGGGCCAGCGCGGAGACGGCCAGGACCTCGGCCAGGTCGAGCAGGTTGCCCAGCTCGACGGCCTCCAGGAGGTCCGTGTTGTAACGGAAGCCCTTGTCCTGGATGGAGACGTGCTTGTAACGCTCCTTCAGCGCGGCGATGTCCTCGACCGCCTGCTTCAGGGTGGCGCCGGTGCGGTACACCATCGCGTTGGCGTCCATGGTCTCCTGCAGCTCCTTGCGGATCTGCCCCACGGACTCGGTCCCGGTGGACTCGCGCAGGCCGTCGATCAGCGCCTGCACCTTCTCCTCCGGGTTCTCCGGCAGCTCGACGAACCCGTTCGCGTTGGCGAAGTCGGCGGCGGCGATGCCCGCGCGACGGCCGAACACGTTGATGTCCAGCAGCGAGTTGGTGCCCAGGCGGTTGGCGCCGTGCACGGAGACGCAGGCGACCTCGCCGGCCGCGTACAGGCCCGGGACGACGTCCGTGTTGTTGCGCAGGACCTCACCCTCGACGTTGGTCGGGATGCCGCCCATGGCGTAGTGCGCGGTGGGCTGGATCGGGATCGGGTCCGTGTAGGGCTCGATGCCGAGGTAGGTGCGCGCGAACTCGGTGATGTCCGGCAGCTTGGCGTCCAGCTGCTCCGGCGGCAGGTGGGTCAGGTCGAGGTAGACGTGGTCGCCCTCGGGACCGCAGCCGCGGCCCTCGCGGATCTCGGTGTAGATCGCGCGGGAGCAGACGTCACGGGACGCGAGGTCCTTCATGACGGGGGCGTAGCGCTCCATGAAGCGCTCGCCGTCCTTGTTGCGCAGGATGCCGCCCTCGCCGCGGGCGCCCTCGGTGAGCAGGATGCCCATGCGCCAGATGCCCGTCGGGTGGAACTGGAAGAACTCCATGTCCTCCAGCGGCAGGCCGCGGCGGTAGACCAGGGCCTGGCCGTCACCGGTGAGGGTGTGGGCGTTGGAGGAGACCTTGAAGAACTTGCCGGTGCCGCCGGAGGCGAACACGACCGACTTGGCCTGGAAGACGTGGATCTCGCCGGTGGCCAGCTCGTAGGCGACGACGCCGGCCGTCTTGCCCTCGTTGATCAGCAGGTCGAGGACGTAGAACTCGTTGAAGAACTCGACGCCGTGCTTGACGCAGTTCTGGAACAGCGTCTGGAGGATCATGTGGCCGGTGCGGTCGGCCGCGTAGCACGAGCGGCGGACCGGGGCCTCGCCGTGGTTGCGGGAGTGACCGCCGAAGCGGCGCTGGTCGATCCGGCCCTGCTCGGTGCGGGAGAAGGGCAGACCCATCTTCTCCAGGTCGAGGACGGCGTCGATGGCCTCCTTGCACATGATCTCGGCGGCGTCCTGGTCGACCAGGTAGTCACCGCCCTTGACCGTGTCGAAGGTGTGCCACTCCCAGTTGTCCTCCTCGACGTTGGCCAGGGCGGCGCACATGCCGCCCTGGGCCGCGCCGGTGTGGGACCGGGTCGGGTAGAGCTTGGTCAGGACGGCGGTGCGGCTGCGCTGCGTCGACTCGATGGCCGCGCGCATGCCGGCGCCGCCGGCGCCGACGATGACGGTGTCGTACTGGTGAATCTGCATGGGGGGTTAACTCGCCTCTGGCCTCTGCCGATGGTCGATGGTGCTCGCGGCTCAGATGTTGGGGTCGAAGGTGAAGATCACCAGGGTGCCCAGCAGCACGGTGAAGACCGTGGCGGTACCCATGAGTCCCTTGAGCCAGAGCCGGGTCGAGTCCTTCTCGGCGTAGTCGTTGATGACCTGACGCATGCCGTTGGCGCCGTGCAGCATGGCGAGCCAGAGCATCAGAAGGTCCCAGCCCTGCCAGAACGGCGAGGCCCAGCGGCCGGCCACGAAGGCGAAACCGATCTTGGAGACGCCGCCGTCGAGCACCAGCATGATCAGCAGGTGGCCGAGGATCAGCACGACCAGGACGACACCGGACAGGCGCATGAAGAGCCAGGCCAGCATCTCGAAGTTGGTGCGGGTGCGACGCGGGGTCTTGCCGGTCCGCTTGCGCGGAGGCTCGATGACGAACGCGTCGGCCGGGTTGCCGGTGCCCAGTCCCTTGCCGGTGTGCGCCTGCTTGGAAGGGACGACGATGGCGTCGGAGTATTCCGTGGACATGTCTCGGCTCACTTCCCGAACCAGGAGATCAGCGTGTGCTGGAGGATCCCGTAGAAGGAACCGGCCATCAGGACGACCCAGACTCCGACGACGGTCCAGAGCATCTGCTTCTGGTACTTCGGGCCCTTGGCCCAGAAGTCCACCGCCACGACCCGCAGGCCGTTCAGGGCGTGGAACAGGATGGCGGCCACCAGGCCGTACTCCATCAGGTTCACGAGGGGAGTCTTGTACGTCTGGATGACGGTGTCGTAGGACTCCGGCGACACTCGCACGAGGGCGGTGTCCAGGACGTGGGCGAACAGGAAGAAGAAGATGAGGACGCCGGTGACTCGATGAGCCACCCAGCTCCACATGCCTTCCCGGCCGCGGTACAGCGTTCCAGCCGGCACGGAAAAACCCTCCGGAAGCGATTGGGGGCTCGGCCGGCTTCGGTGTCGGTCAGCCCGGCCGGGTACGGTCCACCGGCCGCCAGCATCCTATCGACGCCTTGTCGTGGCGCGCCTCCGGGGGCCCCAGGTGTGATCAATCAGGCACTTCTGGCCTAGTTGGGCGGGAACCGAACCGGCGATCGTCACGACGGGTGACCGATCGCTCGCACGAGGTGTCGACCCGGATCCCCCTCCCGGGTGAACCGGGCGCGGCCGCACTCGCGCGCGCCTGCCCGGGAAGTGGGGTGCGCCCGCGAGTACGGCCGTGGTTCAGCGCGCCGCGGCCTCCGAATGGGTGGCGACCAGGTGCTCCAGGCGGGTGAGGGCGATCCGGCGGAGCTCGTCGGCCGCGATCAGCCGTTCCTCGTCCGGGTCGTTGGCGAGCCGGGTGCGGATGGAGGAGAGCACGGTGTCGAGCATCTCCTCCGGGGCGACCCGTTCCAGGCAGACCACGAAGACGTGGCCGAACCGGGCCTCGTAGGCGGCGTGCGCCGCCCGCAGCGCGGTGTGCGCGGCCTGGCTGCCGGGAGCGCGCATGCCGAGCAGCGGCTGCGGCATCCAGCTCTCGTCGGCCAGCGCCTCGGCGAGGTCGGCCGGGCGGAGGTCGTAGGAGGCCTCGCTGGCGGCGGCCAGCAGGGACTCGATGTCGGGGTAGGGCCGGTGCGCGGTGAGTCGCAGGGCCCAGCGGTGGCTGCCGCAGCAGGCCAACAGGGCCTCCTCGGCGGCGCCGGCGTCGGCTTCGTTGAAGCGGTGCAACCCGAGGAGGGTCGGCTCTGTTCTGGCGTCGAGCCGCTGTGACGGGATGTCGCTGGCCAGCGGGTCCTCCTCCTGAGGGCGGGAAGGTGCCGGTGAAGTGGGGTGGATGGCGTAGCTGGAGTATGGGGCCGCGGAGGGGCGCTCGGGGCCGGTCCGTCAGCGCCTCAAAGGTAGTTGAGCGCTCATCAGATGGGGAGGGCGCGCGCCGAATTCATCCGGACGAGCTATCAAGTTGTGACGTTGACGCCCGGGCGTCAGCGCCCTCCCCGTCGCCCGCGCCCTCCCCGTTGTCAGCGCCCTCCCCGTCATCGGCACGGCTCAGGCGCGGTGGACCTTGTGGTTGGCGGCCTGCGCCCGCGGGCGGACCACCAGCAGGTCGATGTTCACGTGCGAGGGCCTGGTGACCGCCCACGCCACGGTGTCCGCGACGTCCTCCGAGGTGAGCGGTTCGGCCACGCCCGCGTACACCGCGGCGGCCTTCTCCTCGTCGCCGCGGAAGCGGGTGACCGCGAAGCCCTCGGACTTCACCATGCCGGGCGCGATCTCGATCACCCGGATGGGCTCCCCGCACAGCTCCAGCCGCAGCGTGGCCGCGATGGTGTGGGCGGCGTGCTTGGCGGCGACGTACCCGCCGCCGCCCTCGTACGCGGCCAGCGCGGCGGTCGAGGAGAGCACCAGCACCGTGCCGTCGCCGGTGGCCCGCAGGGCCGGCAGCAGGGCCTGGGTCACGTGCAGCACGCCGAGCACGTTCACCTCGTACATGGCCCGCCAGTCGGCCGGGTCGCCGTGCTCGACGGTCTCGGCGCCGATCGCGCCGCCGGCGTTGTTCACCAGGACGTCCACCCGGCCGACCCCGGCCGCGAAGGCGTCCACGGCGGCCCGGTCGGTCACGTCCAGGGTGACGGCCCGCGCCGAACCGCCGCCGGCGCCGATCTCCTTCGCCAGCGCCTCGACGCGCTCGGTGCGGCGGGCGGTCAACACCACCTCGAATCCTTCGGCGGCCAGCCGGCGGGCGGTCGCCGCGCCGATTCCGCTGCTGGCACCGGTGACCACGGCCACCTTCTGCTCGGTCATCGCCACTCCCTGGGGCTCATCGGTCGTTCACCCGATCATCTCAACCGCGTCGCCGCCCCGGCGGGCCGGCCGGACCCTGGACCAGGAGGACCGACCACGCCCCAGCTCCGGAGGGACCCCATGGCCGCCGAGCCGCGCCGCGCCGAGTCGGGCTTCGGGATCGAGCCGTTGTACGGACCCGGGTCCCTGACCGGCTGGGACGCCGCCGCCCGGCTGGGCCGGCCGGGGGAGTACCCCTACACCCGGGGCGTCTACCCGACGATGTACACCGGCCGGCCCTGGACGATGCGCCAGTACGCGGGCTTCGGCACCGCCGCCGAGTCCAACGCCCGCTACCGGCAGCTGATCGCGGGCGGCGGCACCGGCCTCTCGGTCGCCTTCGACCTGCCCACCCAGATGGGCTACGACTCGGACGCGCCGCCCGCCGCCGGGGAGGTCGGCCGGGTGGGCGTGGCGGTGGACAGCGTCGAGGACATGGCGGTGCTGTTCGACGGCATCCCGCTCGGCGCGGTGTCCACGTCGATGACCATCAACGCGCCCGCCGCCCTGCTCCTGCTCCTCTACCGACTCGTCGGCGAGGCCCAGGGGGTGGCGCCGGCCGCGCTCACCGGCACGGTCCAGAACGACGTGCTGAAGGAGTACATCGCCCGCGGCACCTACATCTTCCCGCCGCAGCCCTCGCTGCGGCTGACCGCCGACGTGTTCCGGTACTGCCGGGCCGAGATGCCGCGCTGGAACACCATCTCCATCTCCGGCTACCACATGGCCGAGGCCGGGGCCGGTCCCGCGCAGGAGATCGCCTTCACCCTGGCCAACGGCATCGCCTACGTCCGCACCGCGCTCGCCGCCGGAATGGCCGTCGACGACTTCGCGCCCCGCCTCTCCTTCTTCTTCGTGGCCCGTACGACCCTGTTGGAGGAAGTGGCCAAGTTCCGGGCCGCACGCAGGATTTGGGCCAGAGTCATGCGGGACGGATTCGGCGCCCGGGATCCGCGCTCGCAGATGCTGCGGTTCCACACCCAGACCGCGGGAGTGCAGCTCACCGCCCAGCAGCCCGAGGTCAACCTGGCCCGGGTCACCGTGCAGGCGCTCGCCGCGGTGCTCGGCGGCACCCAGTCGCTGCACACCAACGGCTTCGACGAGGCGATCGCGCTGCCGACCGAGAAGGCCGCCCGGCTCGCCCTGCGCACCCAGCAGGTGCTCGCGTACGAGACCGACGTGACCGCCACCGTCGACCCGTTCGCCGGTTCCTACGCCGTCGAGTCGCTCACCGACGAGGTGGAGGCCGCCGCGCGGGCGCTGATGGACCGGATCGAGGAGCGGGGCGGCGCCGTGGCCGCGATCGAACAGGGCTACCAGAAGGGCGAGATCGAGCGCACCGCCTACCGGCTCCAGCGGGAGACCGACTCCGGCGAGCGGACCGTGGTCGGCGTCAACCGCTTCCGGTCGGACACGGAGGAGCCGTACCGGCCGCTGCGGGTGGACCCGGCGATCGAGGAGCGGCAGGCCCGGCGGCTGGCCCGGCTGCGGGCCGAGCGCTCCGCCGGGGAGGTCGGCCGGGCGCTGGACGCGCTGCGCCGCGCCGCCGAGGGGACGGAGGTCGTGCTGTACCCGATGAAGGAGGCGCTGGCCGCCCGGGCCACCGTCGGCGAGGTCTGCGACGCGCTGCGCGGGGTGTGGGGGACGTACGTTCCGGTGGAGCGCTTCTGACGCCCTGTTGAACACCCGTCAACGTGACGGTGCCGTCGCGGAGGTGTCGGCCGTGACCGGCGGCGTGGGGGATCGTTGCACAGGTCACGCAACCCGGGGAAGGCGGCTGAAACGAGATGTCATACCCACCTGTCCGGCCGGTATGCGCCCATCCGGAGACTAATTTTCCGGAAGTCGGGCCAAATCCCCCCAACAGGCCTACGCTTGGCGGGATGAACCGTCCTGAGCCCGCTCAGTCGGGCGCCACTCTCGCCGTCGCACGCCCTGCCGCCGATCTCCGTGAGCGGGTCCGCGCGCTGGAGCCCGAGCTGGTCGCCTTCCGTCGTGATCTGCACCGGCACCCGGAGCTGGGCCGCCAGGAGTTCCGCACCACCGGGTTGCTGCGCGACCGGCTGGTGGCGGCCGGCCTCGAACCCCGGGTGCTGCCCGGCGGCACCGGAATGCTCGTCGACATCGTCCCGCCCGGCACCACCCTGGGCACGGAGCTCCTGGCCTTCCGCGCCGACATCGACGCGCTGCCGATCGACGACGCCAAGACCGACGTGCCGTACCGCTCCTCCGTCCCCGGCCGGGCCCACGCCTGCGGGCACGACGTGCACACCTCGGTGCTGCTCGGCACCGGCCTGGTGCTGGCCGAGGCCGTCCGTGCCGGAGAGCTGCGCCGCCCCGTCCGGCTGGTGTTCCAGCCCGCCGAGGAGGTCATGCCCGGCGGCGCGCTGGACGTGATCAAGGCCGGCGGGATGGAGGGCGTCGGGCGGATCTTCGCGGTGCACTGCGACCCGAAGGTGGAGGTCGGCCGGATCGCGCTGAGGGTCGGGGCGATCACCTCGGCCTGCGACCGCCTGGTGCTCCACCTGGACGGCCCCGGCGGGCACACCGCCCGCCCGCACCTGACCACCGACCTGGTCACCGCGGTCGCCAAGGCGGCCGCCGACCTCCCGGGCATGCTGGCCCGCCGGATGGACCCGCGCTGGGGCGTCAGCCTCGTCTGGGGGCGGATCGCCTCCGGCTCCGCGCCCAACGTCATCCCGCAGCACGCCGAACTGGAGGGCACCGTCCGCTGCCTGGAGCTGGACGGCTGGCGCGAGGCGCCGGACCTGCTGCACGAGCTGATCGCCAAGCTGTCCGAGACCTACCGGGCCAAGTGGACGCTGGACTACCACCGCGGCGTGCCGCCGGTGGTCAACGAGGCGGTCTCGGTCGCGCGGCTGGACGAGGTGATGCACGCCCGGTTCGCCGGCGACGGCGCCGTGGTGGTGGAGGGCACCGAACAGAGCCTGGGTGGCGAGGACTTCTCCTGGTACCTGGAGCACGCCCCGGGCGCGCTGGCCCGGCTCGGTGTCCGCGCGCCCGGCGACGCCACCGTCAGGGACCTGCATCAGGGCAGGTTCGACGTGGACGAGCGGGCGATCGGCGTCGGCGTGGAGCTGTTCTCGGCGCTGGCCCTGGAGGCGGACGGCAGCTGACCGGCGGTCCCGGGAGCGGTGTTGCCGCCGTGTGACGGGATCGTCAGCACCGTTGGGGTCGTGGCGATCCGAGGCGCCGGAAAGGGTCCGTAAACTGGGCCAAACCGACCTCGGATCACCGTCCGCGCACGGGTTAGCGCCTCAGGAAGAACATCAGACCACGGTTTGGTAACAACCCGGAGGCGCTACCAGCCCGTAACACAACCGTGTTCTACGCGCGTTACGGTGGCGTCCGACCACGCCAAACGGTTGCGTGTAGAAGGAGATACCCCCTTGCGCCGTTCAATGAAGCTCGCCGCGGTTGTGCTCTCAGGTTCCCTGGGCATGGCCTCGCTCGCCGCTTGCGGCGCAAAGAGCACCGACACCTCCTCCGCTGCCGGTTCGGGCGACGGCTCGCTCAAGGTCGGCATGGCCTACGACATCGGCGGCCGTGGCGACCAGTCGTTCAACGACTCCGCCGCCCGTGGTCTCGACAAGGCCAAGTCCGACCTGGGCGTCGCGGTGACCGAGGCCGAGGCCAAGCAGGGCGAGGCCGAGGCCGACAAGGAGACCCGCCTCAAGAACCTGATCGACGCGGGCTACAAGACGATCGTCGCGGTCGGCTTCGTCTACCAGCCGGCCGTCAACAAGGTCGCCAAGGACAACCCGAACGTCAAGTTCGCGATCATCGACTCGAACGACAAGGACCAGCCGGCCAACGTCACCTCGCTGCTCTTCGCCGAGCAGGAGGGTTCGTACCTGGCCGGTGTCGCCGCCGCGAACAAGTCGAAGACCAAGCACGTCGGCTTCATCGGCGGTGTGCAGTCCGAGCTGATCAAGAAGTTCGAGGCCGGTTACACGGCGGGTGTGAAGTCCGTCGACCCGAACATCACGGTCGAGACCACCTACCTGACGACCCCGCCGGACTTCACCGGCTTCGCCTCGCCCGACAAGGGCAAGGAGGCCGCGCAGGGCCAGCTCGACAAGGGCGCGGACGTCATCTACGCCGCCGCCGGCTCCTCCGGCAACGGCGCCATCGAGGCCGTCGCCAACAAGCAGGGCGCCCTGGCCATCGGCGTCGACTCCGACCAGGCCAGCCAGCCGGCCCTGGCGAAGTACAAGAACAGCATCCTGACCTCGATGGTCAAGAACGTCGACACCGCGGTGTTCTCGTACATCGACTCGGTCAAGAAGGGTCAGAACCCGACCGGCGTCAAGCTGTTCGACCTGAAGGCCGACGGCGTCTCGCTCGCCACCACCGGCGGCAAGCTGGACGACATCCAGGACAAGCTGAAGGCCGCCGCCGAGGCGATCAAGTCCGGCGCGACCACCATCCCGACCGCGCCGTCCAACAAGTAAGGACCGCGCGTCCCGGACGCCGCCGCGCCTGCCGCCTGCCAGGCGGCGCGACGGATCCGCACAGTTCACGGGAGGGGCCCGGCAGGGTGCGCTGAACGCGCACCCCCGGGCCCCGTTCCGTCCCCACGTTCACCCCCTTGGCCCTCCCAGCGCAACGACGCGCCTCCAGACCACCAGGAGATCGCCATCACCGCATCCGACCCCGTCCCGCTCCACGAGGACGGCACCCCCAGCGCGGGGACGGCGACGCCGGCCGTCGAACTGCGCGGCATCACCAAGCGCTTCCCCGGTGTCGTGGCCAACCACGACATCAACCTCACCGTCCGCACCGGCACCGTGCACGCCCTGATGGGGGAGAACGGCGCCGGCAAGTCGACGCTGATGAAGATCCTCTACGGCATGCAGAAGCCGGACGAGGGCACCATCGCGATCAACGGCGAGACGTGCGAGTTCAACACCCCCGGCGACGCCATCTCCCGCGGTGTCGGCATGGTGCACCAGCACTTCATGCTCGCCGACAACCTCACGGTGTGGGAGAACGTCGTCCTCGGCGGGGAGAAGCTCCACGGCATCGGCGCCAGGGCGAAGGCGAAGATCAAGGAGATCTCCGACCAGTACGGCCTGGGCGTGCGCCCGGACGCCCTGGTCGAGGACCTCGGCGTCGCCGACCGCCAGCGCGTCGAGATCCTCAAGGTGCTGTACCGCGGCGCCAAGATCCTGATCCTCGACGAGCCCACGGCCGTGCTGGTCCCGCAGGAGGTCGACGCGCTGTTCGACAACCTGCGCGACCTCAAGTCCGAGGGCGTCACCGTCATCTTCATCTCGCACAAGCTGCACGAGGTGCTCGCGGTGGCCGACGCGATCAGCGTCATCCGGCGCGGTACCACGGTCGGCGACGCCGACCCGAAGGCCGTCACCGCCCGTCAGCTCGCCGAGCTGATGGTCGGCGCCGAGCTGCCCTCCCCGGAGAGCCGCGAGTCGACCGTCACCGACACCGTGATGCTCGACATCGAGGGCCTGCGGATCGCCAAGACCGACGCCGAGGGCATCGAGCGCGTCGTCCTGGACGACATCTCGCTGCGCATCCACAAGGGCGAGATCCTCGGCATCGCCGGTGTCGAGGGCAACGGCCAGGCCGAGCTGGTCGAGGCCGTCATGGGCATGCTGGCGCTGAACGCCGGCACCGTCACCCTGGACGGCGAGGACCTCTCCGGCACCCAGACCCGGGCCCGCCGCGAGGCCGGCATCGGGTACATCCCCGAGGACCGGCACCGGCACGGCCTGCTGCTGGAGGCCCCGCTCTGGGAGAACCGCATCCTCGGCCACGTCACCGAGGAGCCCAACTCCAAGGGCCTGCTGCTCGACCCGACCGCCGCCCGCACGGACACCTGGCGGATCGTCGAGGAGTACGACGTCCGCACCCCCGGCATCGAGGTCACCGCGGCCTCGCTCTCCGGCGGCAACCAGCAGAAGCTGATCATCGGCCGCGAGATGAGCCACCAGCCCAAGCTGCTGATCGCCGCCCACCCCACCCGCGGTGTGGACGTCGGCGCCCAGGCGCAGATCTGGGAGCACATCCGGGTCGCCCAGCGGGCCGGCCTGGCCGTCCTGCTGATCTCCGCCGACCTGGACGAGCTGATCGGCCTGTCCGACACCATCCGGGTGATCTACCGAGGCCGCCTGGTCGCCGACGCCGACCCGGCCACCGTCACCGCCGAGGACCTCGGCACCGCGATGACCGGCGCCGCCAGCGGCCACCTCGAGTCCGAGCCGGAGGCCGTCGCCGACGCGCGGGCCGTCGCGGCCGAGGGCACCGAGGCCGAGGCCGAGGCCGGGCACCAGCCCACCGACACCGCCGACGACCCGCAGGCGGGGGAGTAACCCATGACCAGTCCCAACCCCGCCGCCGCCAAGCCCGGCCTGGCCCAGCGGTTCAGCAGCGAGCGGATCGTGCTGGCACTGGCGGCGCCGGTGCTCGCGGTCCTGCTCTCCATCGTGATCTGTTCGGTCCTGCTGGCGACCTCGGGCAAGAACCCGTTCGACGCGTGGAACGTGATGCTCACGTACGCCGGCAAGTCGGACGGCCAGGTGGGCATCCTCAACCGGTCCACCACCTACTACCTGGCCGCCGCGGCCGCCGCGTTCGGGTTCCGGATGAACCTGTTCAACATCGGCGTCGAGGGCCAGTACAAGGTCGCGGCGCTGTTCGCGGCCTTCGTCGGCGCCAAGCTGGACCTGCCGGCCTTCATCCAGATCCCGCTGCTGCTGCTCACCGCCATGCTCGTCGGTGGTCTGTACGCGAGCGTCGCCGGTCTGCTGAAGGTCTACCGCGGTGTCAGCGAGGTCATCTCGACCATCATGCTGAACTCCATCGCGACCGCGATCATCGGCCTGCTGCTCGTCCCCGGCATCTTCGCGCCGAAGACCAGCGGCACCACCAACTCGATCCAGACCGAGCCGATCTCCCAGTCCAGCCACTTCTTCTCGATGGAGACGGCCGGCGGCACGCTCTGGGGCTTCATCTTCGTGGCCGCCCTGGTCGGCGTGGTCTTCCAGTTCGTGCTGACCCGCACCCGGTTCGGCTTCGACCTGCGCGCCACCGGCCGCTCGGAGTCCGCCGCGACCGCCTCCGGCGTGAACGTCAAGCGCATGGTGGTCATCTCGATGGTGGTCTCCGGCGCGATCGCCGGTCTGATCGGCCTGCCCGAGCTGCTGCAGAACTCGTACTACTTCGGCCAGAGCTTCCAGCCCGGTCTGGGCTTCCTGGGCATCTCGATCGCCCTGCTCGGCCGCAACAGCCCGATCGGCATGGCCTTCGCGGCGCTGCTGTTCGCCTTCCTGGACGTCACCGGCTCGGTGCTGCCGCTCCAGGGCGGCTTCCCCTTCGAGATCGTCGACGTCATGAAGGGCACCATCGTCATCTGCGTCGTCGTCGCGTACGAGCTGGTGCGCCGCTACGGCCTGAAGCGCCAGCAGCAGAAGGTCGGCGCCCAGCTCGCCGCCCAGGTCGCCGCGAACAGTGAGAAGAAGGAGGTGTCCGCATGAGCACGGCCACCGCTGCCCGCCCGAAGGCGTCGGGCGCACCCGCGAAGAAGCGCAAGCTGTCCTGGCCGGTCGTCCTGCTCCTGATCGCGGGCGCCCTGGTGCTGTTCTCCGCCGTGGGCATGGCCACCGGCAACCACTCGCTGACCTCCTCCGGGCAGGTCACCGCCGCGCTCGGCGCGGCCGTGCCGATCGGCATGGCCGGTCTCGGCGGTCTCTGGTCCGAGCGGGCCGGCGTGGTCAACATCGGCCTCGAAGGCATGATGGTCGCCGGCACCTTCTGCGGCGCCTGGGCGGGCTACCTGGTCAACCCGTGGGTCGGCCTGCTGGCCGGCATGCTGGGCGGGGCCGTCGGAGGACTGCTGCACGCGGTCGTCACCGTCACCTTCGGCGTCGACCACATCGTCTCCGGCGTCGGCATCAACCTGCTGATCCCCGGCATCTGCGCGTACGTCAACCGGATCTACTACAAGGACTACGTCTCGGCCGGTGCCGGCCAGAACCAGTCCCCGCCGGCGGACCCGCTGCCGTACATCACCGTCCCGGGCCTGTCCTCCTGGCTGAAGGACATCGAGAGCCACCACTGGTTCTTCGTCTCGGACATCGCGGGCGTGCTCGGCGGCCTGGTCACCAACATCTCGGTGGTCGTGCTGCTGGCCGGCGCGCTGATCGTGGTCAGCTACTTCGCGCTCTGGCGCACGGTGTTCGGTCTGCGGCTGCGCTCCTGCGGTGAGAACCCGACCGCCGCCGAGTCGCTGGGCGTCAACGTCTACAAGTACAAGTACCTCGCGGTCATCGCCTCCGGCGCCTTCGCCGGCCTCGGCGGGGCGTACCTCTCGCTGGTCGCGGCGCACTTCTACAAGGACGGCCAGACCCTCGGCCGCGGCTTCATCGGCCTCGCCGCGATGATCTTCGGCAACTGGATGCCCGGCGGCCTCGCCATGGGCGCCGGCCTGTTCGGCTTCACCGACAGCCTCCAGCTGCGCGACCCGGGGTCGGTGCACGTACTGATCCTGATCGTGGGCATCGCGATGGTCCTGCTCGCGCTCTGGCAGCTGTACCGCCGCAAGTACACCGCGACGGTGATCTCCTTCGTGGTGGCCGGCGGCCTGATCGCCTGGTACTCGCTCACCGACGAGGTGCAGCGCCCGCTGATCGTCGCCACGCCGTACCTGATCACCCTGGTGGTGCTCTCGCTGGCCTCGCAGCGGCTGCGGATGCCGAAGGCGGACGGCCAGATCTACCGCAAGGGCCAGGGCAAGTGACCGCCCCCGGGCCGCAGGCGCCGTCCGCGGTGGACTGGGAGCTGCTGCGTTCGGCGGCGCGCGAGGCCATGGGCCGCGCGTACGCGCCGTACAGCGGCTTCCCGGTCGGCGCGGCGGCGCTGGTGGACGACGGCCGGGTGGTCTCCGGCTGCAACGTGGAGAACGCCTCGTACGGGCTCGGGCTGTGCGCCGAGTGCGGGCTGGTGTCCGCGCTGCACTCCTCCGGCGGCGGCCGGCTGGTCGCCTTCACCTGCGTGGACGGCGCCGGCGAACTGCTGATGCCGTGCGGGCGCTGCCGCCAGCTGCTGTACGAGCACGGAGGACCCGGCCTGCTGGTCGAACTGCCTTCGGGCATCAAGCCGATGAGCGAGGTCCTGCCGGACGCGTTCGGGCCTGAACGGCTCTAGCCGCTGATTCTGTTACGCGCGTAGAGTGTCGCGAGTGGGCCGGAACCCGGTCATCTCGCGACACTCTTCGCTTTTGAAACCCCTCTTGGAGCACGCATGGACGCCATCTCCGTCATCAGGACCAAGCGCGATCGCGGAGAGCTGAGCGACGCTCAGATCGACTGGGTCATCGACGCCTACACCCGCGGCGAGGTCGCCGACGAGCAGATGTCCGCGCTGGCGATGGCGATCCTGCTGAACGGGATGAAGCCGCACGAGATCAGCCGCTGGACCGACGCCATGATCCGCTCCGGCGTCCGGATGGACTTCTCCTCGCTGCCGCTGCCCACCAGCGACAAGCACTCCACCGGCGGCGTCGGCGACAAGATCACCCTGCCGCTCGCCCCGCTGGTCGCCGCCTGCGGCGCCGCCGTCCCGCAGCTGTCCGGCCGCGGCCTCGGCCACACCGGCGGCACCCTCGACAAGCTGGAGTCCATCCCCGGCTGGCGCGCCCTGCTCTCCAACGAGGAGATGCTGGACGTGCTGCGCTCCGCCGGCGCGGTGATCTGCGCGGCGGGCGACGGCCTCGCGCCGGCCGACAAGAAGCTGTACGCGCTGCGCGACGTCACCGGCACCGTCGAGGCCATCCCGCTGATCGCGTCCTCGATCATGTCCAAGAAGATCGCCGAGGGCACCGGCGCACTCGTCCTGGACGTCAAGGTCGGCTCCGGCGCCTTCATGAAGAACCTGGACGACGCCCGCGAACTGGCCCGCACCATGGTCGGCCTGGGCACCACCGCCGGGGTCAACACCGTCGCCCTGCTCACCGACATGTCCACCCCGCTCGGCCTCACCGCGGGCAACGCCCTGGAGGTCCGCGAGTCCCTGGAGGTGCTGGCGGGCGGCGGCCCGGCCGACGTCGTCGAGCTGACCCTCGCGCTCGCCCGCGAGATGCTCGCCGCGGCCGGCGTGCACGGCAAGGACCCGGCGGACGCGCTGCGCGACGGCTCCGCGATGGACCACTGGCGCCGCATGATCGCCGCCCAGGGCGGCGACGTCGACGCCCCGCTCCCGGTCGCCCGCGAGCAGCACGTCATCCCGGCCCCCGCCTCCGGCGTGCTCACCGCGCTGGACGCCTACGCGATCGGCGTCTGCGCCTGGCGCCTGGGCGCCGGCCGTGCCCGCAAGGAGGACCCGGTCCAGGCCGGTGCCGGCGTCGAGATGCACGCCAAGCCCGGCGACACCGTGACGGCCGGCCGGCCCCTGCTGACCCTCCACACCGACACCCCGGAGCGCTTCGACTACGCCGTCGAGGCCCTGACCGGCGCCATCGAGGTCGCCCCGGCGGGCACCGCCTTCACCCCGAACCCGATCGTCCTCGACCGCATCGCGTAGTCATACGATTACTCCATGTGCGGCGGCGTGCCCTACGCTGCCGCACATGGAAGTTGACCGCTTCACGGTCGAGATCGAACCCGAGGTCCGTGACTGGCTTCACGGGCTGCCGGACCGGCACTATTCCACCCGAGCGCTGTGGGCCCAGAAGATCTGCGAGTCTGAACACGAGCCCGCTCACGAGGAGTTCAGCCGGATCGTCCCGAAAGGAAGGCTGCTGCGATGAACCACTTCCAGTGGAAGACCCGCCGCACACGCCAGCTGCTGGGTGAACAGGTGGAGGAAAGCCCGGAGACGGCCGCGTTTCGGCTGGAGATGCGCTATTCCAGGGCGTTCGCACAGGCCCTCTACGACCGTCGCACCGCGCTTGGCCTGTCGGAGGCCGAAGTGGCGCGTCGGGCCGACATGACCGAGGACGAGATCGAGTCCATCGAGGGATCCGGCGTCGTGCCCACGCTCCCGTTGCTGCAGCGGCTGGCGAAGGCGCTGGACGCGGATTTCGACATTCACGCCACTGACACCGAGACCACCGTCCGTTTCCAGGCCCCGGCGGCCTGAGCGAGCACCCCGGGGCCCGTACCCGCTCGGCGGGTGCGGGCCCCTCTGCGCGCTCAGGCCCGGACGGCGGGGGCCGTCCGCCGGGAGGCGTGGGCCTGGTGGGTGGCGTAGAGGGTGACGGCGGCGGCGAGGGCCATGGCGGTGAGGCCGACGGTGGCGGCGCCGGGCCAGCCGGTGGCGTGGTAGGCGTCGGCGCCGAGGGTCCCGCCGAGGCTGTTGCCGAGGTAGTAGGCGATCAGGTAGAGGGCGGAGGCCTGGGCGCGGCCCTCGGTGGCGGTGCGGCCGACCGAGGAGGAGGCGGTGGCGTGGCCGGCGAAGAAGCCGGCGGTGATCAGGACCAGGCCGAGCAGGGCGCAGGCCAGGGACTCGGCGAGGGAGAGCAGCAGGCCGGCCGCGGTCACCCCGACGGAGACGTAGAGGGCACCGCGCCGGCCGAGGCGGCCGGAGAGCCGGCCGGCCGCGGCGGAGGTGCCGGTGCCGACCAGGTAGACCACGAAGATCGAGGCGGCGATCGACTCCGGCAGGTGGAACGGCGCGGCGATCAGCCGGTAGCCGACGGTGTTGTAGACCGCGCCGAACACGGCCATGAACAGCATGCCGAGCGCGTACAGCCGCACCAGCAGCGGGTTGCGCAGGTGCCGTCCGACGGTGCGGGCGAGCGCGCGGGCGTCCACCGGGGCGGGGGTGAAGTGCCGGGCGGCGGGGATCAGCAGCCGGAAGGCGAGGGTGGCGAGCAGCGCGAGGACGGCGGAGGCGGCGAGGCCCCAGCGCCAGCCGAGTCCGGCGGCGGTCCAGCCGGAGAGCAGCCGGCCGCCCATGCCGCCGATGCTGTTGCCGGCCACGTACAGGCCCATCGCGGAGGGCAGCGCGCTGGGGTGGACCTCCTCGGCGAGGTAGGCCATGGCGGTGGCCGGGAGCCCGGCGAGGGCGACGCCCTGGAGGACCCGCAGTGCGACGAGGGTGGTGAGGTCCGGCGCGAAGGGCAGGGCGAGGGCGAGTGCGGAGGCGGCGAGCGTGGAGGCCGTCATCACCGAGGTGCGGCCGTACCGGTCGGAGAGCGCGCTGGCCGGGAGCAGCCCGAGGGCGAGGCCGAGGGTGGCGGCGGAGGCCGTCCAGCTGGCCTGGCCGGGGGTGAGGCCGAGGTCGGCCGAGAGGATCGGCAGCAGGCCCTGGGTGGAGTAGAGCAGGACGAAGGTCGCGACCCCGGCGGCGAACAGGGCCAGGTTGGCGCGGCGGAAGGCGCGCAGGCCGGGGTGGAGGCGGTCGTCCGCGGTGGCGGCGCGGGGGGCGGCATCCGGGGTGGTCGCGGATGCCCTGGTATCGGAGGGCTGCATGGCGTCGACCGTAGGCCCGCCCCCGTTGATGCGTCCAATGCATGAAGCATGGATGATCGATGCACTGGCGTATGAGTCGAGGTGGTGGGCGATGTCCGGTCCGGAGTCGGTGGACGGTGGCGAGCAGCGGTACCGGGCGGCCGGGTTGGGCCCGGAGGAGCCGGCCGTGCTGCTGGCGCCCCGGCTGGCCCAGTTCGCGGCGGTGGCCCGGCTGGAGCACGTGACCCAGGCGGCCGCGCTGCTCGGGGTGCCGCAGCCGACGCTGTCCCGCGCGGTGGCCCGGCTGGAGGAGGACCTGGGGGTGGACCTGCTGGCCCGTCAGGGCCGTGCGGTCCGGCTGACCAGGGCGGGCCGGCTGCTGCTGGCCTCGGTGGAGCGGGCGCTGGCGGAGGTCGAGCGCGGTGCGGCGGCGGCCCGGGCGGAGGCGGACCCGGAGGTGGGCCTGGTGTCCTTCGGGTTCCTGCACACGATGGGTCCGGACGCGGTGCCGGCGCTGCTGCGCGGCTTCCGCGCGGAGCGTCCGCGGGTGCGGTTCCAGCTGGTGCAGGACTACGGCGCGGCGATGCTGGAGCGGTTGCGGGCCGGGGAGCTGGACCTGTGTCTGGTCGCGCCGCTGCCGGACGACCCGGCGTTCGCCGCCCGCCCGCTGGACGAGCAGCGGCTGCACCTGGTCGTCCCGGCGGACCACCGGCTGGCCGGGCGGCGGCGGATCCGGCTGGCGGAGGTGGCCGAGGAGCCGTTCGTCGGACTGGAGCAGGGGTACGGGCTGCGCGTGATCACGGACGGTTTCTGTGCCGAGGCCGGGTTCGTGCCGCGGCTGGCGTTCGAGGGGGAGGAGGCGGAGACGCTGCGCGGGCTGGTGGCGGCCGGGCTGGGGGTGGCGCTGCTGCCGCCGGCCCTGGTGCCGCGGCCGGGTGTGGTGGAGCTGGAGGTGACGGCGCCGCGCACCCGGCGGGCGATCGGGCTGGCCTGGGTGGCGGGGCGGCCGCTGGCCCCGCCGGCGGCGGCGTTCCGGGACTTCGTGCTCTCCCGGCGCGGCCGGCTGGTGCAGCACGACTGACGCCGTGGCGGCGGTGGTCTGACGCCTTGGTGGATCGTATGGACCAGGCGGTGGAATTCCGCATGGAGTTTGGACCATCCGGTGGTGTTCGCGGTGGTCGGTCTACGCGCGTAGGGGCTATATTTCCGCAATGGAACAGCAGATCCCCGTCACCACCGCGGGCACCGGCCCGCGCATCCCCACCGCCGACCAGATCCGCCGCGCGCCGAAGGTCCTCCTGCACGACCACCTGGACGGCGGGCTGCGCCCGGAGACCGTGGTCGAGCTGGCCGCCGCCTGCGGCTACCAGGGCCTGCCCACCACCGACCCGAAGGAACTCGGCGAGTGGTTCCGCGAGGCCGCCGACTCCGGCTCGCTGGTCCGCTACCTGGAGACCTTCGCGCACACCTGCGCCGTGATGCAGACCCGTGAGGCGCTGGTCAGGGTCGCCGCGGACTGCGCCGAGGACCTGGCCGCCGACGGCGTCGTGTACGCCGAGGTCCGCTACGCCCCCGAGCAGCACCTGGAAGCCGGGCTGAGCCTCGACGAGGTCGTCGACGCCGTCCAGGAGGGCTTCCGCCTCGGAGAGGCCAACGCTCGCGAGGCCGGCCACCGGATCCGCGTCGGCACCCTGCTGACCGCGATGCGGCACGCCGCCCGGTCCACCGAGATCGCCGAACTGGCCAACCGTCACCGGGACCGCGGCGTCGTCGGCTTCGACATCGCCGGTGCCGAGGCGGGCTTCCCCCCCACCCGCCACCAGGCCGCCTTCGACTACCTCAAGGGCGAGAACAACCACTTCACCATCCACGCGGGCGAGGCCTTCGGCCTGCCGTCGATCTGGGAGGCCCTGCAGTGCTGCGGCGCCGACCGGCTCGGCCACGGCGTGCGGATCGTCGACGACATCACGGTGGGCGAGGACGGCGCGGTCGAGCTCGGCCGACTGGCCGCGTACGTGCGCGACAAGCGCATCCCGCTGGAGATGTGCCCGACCTCCAACATCCAGACCGGAGCCGCCGCTTCGTACGCCGAGCACCCGATCGGGCTGCTCAGCCGGCTGAAGTTCCGGGTCACCGTGAACACCGACAACCGGCTGATGAGCGGCACCAGCATGAGCCGGGAGTTCGGGCACGTGGTGGACGCCTTCGGCTACACCCTGGGGGACCTGGAGTGGTTCACGGTGAACGCGATGAAGTCCGCGTTCCTGCCCTTCGACGAGCGGCTGGCGATGATCAACGACGTGATCAAGCCGGGCTACGCCGAGCTGAAGGCGGAGTGGCTGTTCAGCGTGGGTGTCGGCGGCAACTGAACGGCTTCCGGGCTCCGGTCGGATGAACGCCGACTTCCTGCAAGGGAGTTGGCGTTCATCGGACTACTCACTCGGGTGAGTTAACGCCCTTTGGTTCCCGCGCGACCGGCTCACTACGGTGTGCCAGTCATGCCGACACGTCGCGGCGGCGGTCGCCCGTCCGCCGGTCCCGTGCGTGCAAGTCGGCCACCGACGAGGACCCAAAGGGGACCAACCATGAAGCAGGCTCTCAAGGCCGCCGGCACCGCGGCGCTCGGCATCGCCATCGCGGCGGTCGGCGCCGGCACCGCCTCCGCGGCCGACGGCCAGGCGGCCGGCGGCCTCGGGCTGCCCACCAGCGCGCTGACGAACCCGGCGGTGACCGGCGCGGTCACCGAAACCGCCGCCAAGCTGCCCGCCGCCGGCAAGGTGACCGAGACGCTGGGCGCCCTCGCCCCGAGCGTCGGCCAGGCCGTCCCGACCGGCGACACCCCGCTGGCGGGCGTCACCCAGCAGCGCGCCGCCATCCCGACCATCCCGGGCCTGGACAAGACCCCGATCGGCGGGCTGACCAGCACCCTCCCGGCCCTCCCCGGCCTGACCGGCTGAGCCGGAGACCGCAACGGCCACACCATCAGCTACGACCGCACAGCGGACGGCACCCCCCAAGCTCTGGTCCACTCGGCGGGCCACCAGGTGAAGGTGTCCGTCGCCGACGGCCGCGTCAC
>NZ_JBHTWX010000140.1:0-21647 GCF_042792155.1 Kitasatospora sp. NPDC056651
CACCTCCTCGATCACGATCACCGTCGCCAGCGCGTCCGCCCCCGCACCCCCGTACTCCTCCGGCACGTGCACCGCGTGCAGGTCACTGCCCCGCAACGCCTCCAACGCCTCCTGCGGGAACCGCCCCCGCTCGTCCACCTCCGCCGCGAACGGGGCGATCTTCGCCTCGGCCAGCGAACGCACCGCCTCACGGAGCATCCCGTGCTCCTCGGAGATACGGAAGAGATCGAAGTCCGCCGCCCCTGCGCTGCCCGCCATGATGCCTGCCTCGTCGTCCAGTGGCCGAAGTCCGATCGGAGCCAGAATCGAGTCCGGTCGACGTCGGATCCGCGGTTAACTACCGTTCAGTAGAGATCCTAGGGCGCCGACCTGCGGCTGCCTAGCGTCCCGCGTGTGCAGGCGATCCCGACGCGCCCCGGGCGTGCGGATAGCATCAGGGCATTCGTACTGGTCGCGTCCGCATCCAAGGGAGAACCCGTGACCCTCCGCATCTCCGTGATCGGCACCGGCTACCTCGGCGCCACCCACGCCGCCGCGATGGCCGAGTTCGGCTTCGAGGTGCTGGGCCTGGACATCGACCCCGAGAAGATCGCCATGCTCACCGCGGGCCGGGTCCCGATGTACGAGCCCGGGCTGTCCGAACTGCTGCTCAAGCACGTGGCCGGACACGAAGGTTCGACCGGCCGGCTGCGGTTCACCACCTCCGCCCGGGAGGCGGCGGAGTTCGGCGACGTGCACTTCGTCTGCGTCAACACCCCGCAGCGCAAGGGCGAGTTCGCCGCCGACATGTCGTACGTCGACGCCGCGATCGACGAGCTCGCGCCGCACCTGACCCGCCCCACGCTGGTGGTCGGCAAGTCCACCGTCCCGGTCGGCTCGGCGGCCCGGCTGGCCGAGCGGCTGGTCTCGCTGGCGCCGGTCGGCGAGGGCGCCGAACTCGCCTGGAACCCGGAGTTCCTGCGCGAGGGCTTCGCCGTGCGGGACACCCTGCGGCCGGACCGGATCGTGGTCGGCACCCAGAGCGAGCGGGCCGAGCGGGTGCTGCGCGAGGTGTACGCGGAGCCGATCTCGGCCGGGGTGCCGTTCATGGCCACCGACTTCGCGACCGCCGAGCTGGTCAAGGCGGCCGCCAACTCCTTCCTGGCCACCAAGATCTCCTTCATCAACGCGATGGCCGAGGTCTGCGAGGCGGCCGGTGCGGACGTCACCCAGCTCAGCAAGGCGCTCGCCTACGACGAGCGGATCGGCGGCAAGTTCCTCAACTCCGGCCTCGGCTTCGGCGGCGGCTGCCTGCCCAAGGACATCCGCGCGTTCATGGCCCGGGCCGGCGAACTGGGCGCCGACCAGGCGCTGACCTTCCTGCGCGAGGTCGACTCGATCAACATGCGGCGCCGTTCCCGGATGGTGGAGCTGGCCCGCGAGCAGTGCGGCGGCGGCTTCCTGGGCCGCCGGGTCGCCGTCCTGGGCGCCGCCTTCAAGCCCGACTCGGACGACATCCGGGACTCCCCCGCGCTCAACGTGGCCGCCCAGATCCAGCTCCAGGGCGCCCAGGTCACCGTCTACGACCCGAAGGCCGTGGACAACGCCCGCAAGATGTTCCCGTCCCTCGCCTACGCCCACTCCGCCCTGGAGGCCGCCGAGGGCGCCCACGTCGTCCTCCACCTCACCGAGTGGGCCGAGTTCCGCGAGCTGGACCCGGCCGAGCTCGGCGCGGTGGTCGCCGAGCGCCGCCTGCTCGACGGCCGCAACGTCCTGGACGCCGAGGCCTGGCGGGCCGCCGGCTGGACCTACCGCGCCCTGGGCCGCCCCAGCTGAGACGCCCCGGCCGGGCCGCCTGCCCGCCGTACGAAGCGCCAGTCCCCGGACCCCAGGGGCGGGCGCTTCCGTTCCTGATCGTCTGGAGCGACAGCCCCGGGTGGACCGACAGCTCCGGGTGGACCGACAGCGACAGGCCGACCGCCTGCTCCGGGGCGACGGCCTCACCCGAGCCCGGAATCCCCCGCCCCCGCCCGGTGTTCCCACCGGCATGACGAGCTACGGCGACCGAGCGACGGTCCGCGAGATCCTCACCGGCACGGGCGACACCTGGGCGGTGGTGGGCCTGTCCGGCAACACCGCCCGGGCCGCGTACGGGGTGGCCCAGGTGCTCCAGCGGTACGGCAAGCGGATCGTGCCCGTCCACCCGAAGGCCGAGACGGTCCTCGGCGAGCAGGGCTACGCCTCGCTCGCCGAGGTGCCGTTCCCGGTCGACGTGGTGGACGTGTTCGTGAACAGCGCACTGGCCGGGGAGGTCGCCGACCAGGCGGTGGCGGCCGGGGCGAAGGCGGTCTGGTTCCAGCTGGGCGTGGTGGACGAGGCCGCCTACGCGCGGACCCGGGAGGCCGGGCTGGCCATGGTGATGGACAGGTGCCCGGCCATCGAGATCCCGCGGCTGGGCTAGGTCCTAGGAGTTCACGCCGTCCAGCCGCGCGATGGTGGCGATGGACGGGCGGCGGGCGGCGCGCAGCCCGGCGGCCACCGACTCGGCGTCGCGCAGGACGCGGACGGCGTTGTGCCAGGTGAGCTTGGCCAGGTCGGCCTCCGACCAGTGGCGGCCGAGGAGTTCGGCGACCAGGTTGGGGTAGCCGGCCACCGAGTCCAGGCCGTCCGGCAGGAAGGCGGTGCCGTCGAAGTCGCCGCCGATGCCGATGTGGTCGATGCCGGCGACCTCGCGCATGTGGTCGAGGTGGTCGGCGACGGTGGCCGGGGTGGCGACCGGGCGCGGGTGGGCGGCCTCGAAGGCGCGCTGGCGCTCCATGGCCGGCGGGGTGGTGTCCAGCGGGTGGAAGCCGTGGGCGCGCATGTTCTCGTCGGCGGCCTCGGTCCAGTCGATGGCGGCGGGCAGGATGAACTTCGGCACGAAGGTCGCCATCGCCACCCCGCCGTTGGCGGGCAGCTGGGCGAGCACGTCGTCCGGGATGTTGCGCGGGTGGTCGCAGACGGCGCGCGAGGAGGAGTGCGAGAAGACGACGGGCGCCTCGGTGACCCGCAGGGCGTCGCGCATGGTGTCGGCGGAGACGTGCGAGAGGTCCACCAGCATGCCGAGCCGGTTCATCTCCCGGACGACCTCCTCGCCGAACCGGGTCAGCCCGCCGGCCACCGGCTTGTCGGTCGCGGAGTCCGCCCACGGCACGTTGTCGTTGTGGGTGAGCGTCAGGTACCGCACGCCCAGCTCGTACAGGGCGCGCAGGGTGGCCAGCGAGCAGTCGATGGAGTGGCCGCCCTCGGCGCCCATCAGGGAGGCGATCCGGCCGTCGGCGCGGGCGGCCTCGATGTCGTCGGCGGTGCGGGCCAGCCGCAGCCGGTCCGGGTAGCGCTCGACCAGGGCGTGGACGAAGTCGATCTGCTCCAGGGTGGCGCTCACCGCGTGGTCGCCGGCCAGCGAGGCCGGGACGAAGACGGACCAGAACTGCGCGCCGACCCCGCCCTCCGCGAGGCGGGCGAGGTCGGTGTGCAGGCGGTCGCTCTGGTCGGCGGCGAGGTCGAGCGCGCCGAGGTCGTACCCGGCCTGCTCGCGCATCGCCCAGGGGAGGTCGTTGTGGCCGTCCACCACGGGGGCGGTGCGCAGCAGGGCTCGGGCGCGGTCCAGCGGGGTGAGGGAGTCCGAAGTCATACGGGCTGTTCTACCCCACCCCTTCCACCCCACCCCGCTCCCGGGTTACTTGCCGAACCCGAAGGAGGTGGAGCCGGCCACCTTGGCCCGGAGCTTCGCGCCCTTCTCGGTGGCCTGGTTGTTCAGCTCGGCCTGGAACTCGGTCATCTTCTCGGTGAGTTCGGGGTCGAACGCGGCGAGCATCCGCACCGCGAGCAGGCCGGCGTTGCGCGCGCCGGCCACCGAGACGGTCGCCACCGGCACGCCGGCCGGCATCTGGACGATCGACAGCAGGCTGTCCATGCCGTCCAGGTAGCGCAGCGGGACCGGCACGCCGATGACCGGCAGCGGGGTGACGGACGCCAGCATGCCCGGCAGGTGGGCCGCGCCGCCGGCGCCCGCGATGATCGCCTTCAGACCGCGCCGGTGGGCCTGCTCGCCGTACGCGACCATCTCGCGCGGCATCCGGTGGGCGGAGACGACGTCCACCTCGTAGGGGATCTCGAACTCGTCGAGCGCCTGGGCGGCGGCCTCCATGACCGGCCAGTCGGAGTCCGAGCCCATCACGATGCCAACGACTGGGTTCGTCATTCGGTGATCGTTCCTCGCAGGTAGGCGGCCGCGTGGCGGGCGCGCTCGCGGACGTCTTCGAGGTCGTCCCCGAAGACGTTGACGTGGCCGACCTTGCGGCCGGGCTTCACGTCCTTCCCGTACATGTGGATCCGCAGCCCGGGGTCACGGGCCATGCAGTGCAGGAAGGGGTGGTACATGTCCGGGTAGTCGCCGCCGAGGACGTTGACCATGACGGTCCACTTGGCGCGCGGGCGCGGGTCGCCGAGCGGGAGGTCGAGGACGGCCCGCAGGTGGTTCTCGAACTGCGAGGTGACGGCGCCGTCCTGGGTCCAGTGCCCGGAGTTGTGCGGGCGCATGGCCAGCTCGTTGACCAGGATGCGGCCGTCCCGGGTCTGGAACAGCTCGACGGCGAGGTGGCCGACGATGCCGAGGTCGCCGGCGATCCGCAGGGCGAGCTGCTGGGCCTCGTCGGACAGGGCGGGGTCGAGGTCCGGCGCGGGGGCGGTGACCTCGGCGCAGACGCCGTTCTCCTGGACGCTCTCCACCACCGGGTAGGCGACAGCCTGACCGCTGGGCGAGCGGACCACGTTGGCGGCCAGCTCGCGGACGAAGTCGACCTTCTCCTCGGCCAGCACCGCGACGCCGGCCAGGAACGGGGCGTGCGCCTGCTGCTCGTCGTCGACGACCCAGACGCCCTTGCCGTCGTAGCCGCCGCGGACGGTCTTCAGGACCACCGGGTAGCCGGAGCCCTCCTTCGCGAAGGCGGTGACGTCGACCGGGTCGGCGACGATCCGGTGCCGGGGGCAGGGCACGCCGATGGAGTCGAGCCTGGCCCGCATCACGCCCTTGTCCTGGGCGTTGACGAGCGCGTCCGGGCCGGGGCGGACGGCGATGCCGTCGGCCTCCAGGGCCCGCAGGTGCTCGGTGGGGACGTGCTCGTGGTCGAAGGTGATCACGTCGCAGCCGGCGGCGAAGGCGCGCAGGGTGTCGAGGTCGCGGTAGTCGCCGAGGACGACGTCGGAGACCACCTGTGCGGCGGAGTCCTGGGGCGTGTCGGCGAGGAGTTTGAACCTGACCCCGAGCGGGATGCCCGCCTGGTGTGCCATGCGGGCCAGCTGCCCGCCACCGATCATGCCCACCACTGGAAAATTCACATTGCCCGGGGAAGTCACGCGGCCCAGGATATCCGGGCCGGTCGGGGGCGGTGGAGGCGCCGGTGGGGCCACCCGAACGGACGCGCGTAGATGTCAACCTGTCGCCCTGGCGGCTGAGCCGTTCGACTGAAGCGGGTAGCCTGGACGGCCAGGTCCTGGTCTGCGCGGTCCGATCATGTGCGTGCACGCAGGACTCAAGGGACGTCGCGAACACCGCGGACGGCCCTTTCGTCCCGCAGGCACATGGAGGCAGTCCGGTATGACGACGACCGAAGCTTCGAAACCCCCGCTCGCGCAGAAGATGCGTGGACTCACGGGTGAAGTCGTGAAGTTCGGCATCGTCGGCCTGAGCGGCGTGGTGGTCAACTTCGCCGTCTTCTGGGTCTGCATCAACGGCATGGGCCTGGCCTCGGTGCGGTCGAACATCGTCGCGACGGTGATCGCCATCGCGACCAACTACCTGGGCTACCGCTACTGGCTGTACCGGGACCGCGACGCGGCCTCCCGCAAGCGCGAGATCACGCTCTTCCTCGTCTACAGCGGCATCGGCATGCTGATCGAGACCGGTGTGCTCGGCTTCTCCGTGTACGTGCTGCGCCTGGACTCGCACTTCGAGCAGATCGGCGCGAAGGTGATCGGCCTCGCGGTGGCCACCGTGTTCCGCTTCGTCTCGTACCGCACCTGGGTGTTCAAGGCCGTGCCCGAGCCGGTCGCGGCGCCCGCCCAGCAGCCGATGGTGCCCGCCCAGCAGCAGCCCGCGGCGCCCACCGCGACCGCGGCGCCCACCGCCGGCCTGGAGCTGGCCGCGCAGGCCGAGCGGATGCTGGCCCCCGAGCCGGTCCGCTTCGCCCAGGCCGAGTAGGACCAGGGAGACCGGTGAGCCCCGGCACGCCGAACCGGCGGCCGGGGCTCACCGCTGTCCGGGCACCGGCCCGCAGGCCCCCGCCCGGGCCCCGCGGTCCTCCGCCCGGGCCCCGCTCAGCCCTCCTGGCTGCGCCCGAGGAAGAGCGCGAACACCGCCGGCTTCAGCGAGAGCAGTTCGAGCCGCCCGCCGTCCGCCTCCGCGAGGTCCCGGGCGACGGCCAGGCCGATGCCGGTGGAGTTGCGGCCGCTGACCGCGCGCTCGAACACCCGGTTGCCGAGGTCCGGCGGCACACCGGCGCCCTGGTCCTGGACCTCGACCACCACCGAGGTGCCGGACGGCCGGACCCGCAGGGTGATCGTCCCGGCGCCGTGCATCAGCGAGTTCTCGATCAGGGTGGCCAGCACCTGGGCCACCGTTCCGGGGGTGCCGACCGCGGTGACGCCGTGCAGCCCCTCCAGGGACAGCACCCGGCTCTGCTCCCGCAGCGTCGGGCCCCACTCCTCCACCTGCTGCTTGATCACCTCGTCGAGGTCGAAGGCGACGGCGGTGGGGCTGCGCGGGTCGCGCTGGGTGGTCAGCAGCCGCTGGACCACGTCGGTGAGCCGCTCGACCTGCTGGAGGGCGATGGTCGCCTCCTCCTTGACCGTCTCCGGGTCCTCGGCGAGGGCGGTGATCTCCTCCAGCCGCATCGAGAGCGCGGTGAGCGGGGTGCGCAGCTGGTGCGAGGCGTCGGCGGCGAGCCGGCGCTCGGCGGTGAGCATCCGGGCGATCCGCTCGGCGCTGGTGTCCAGCACCTCGGCGACCCGGTCGAGCTCGGGCACCCCGTAGCGCCGGTCGCGCGGGCGGGGGTCGCCGGAGCCGAGCCGTTCGGCGGTCTCGGCGAGGTCGGTGAGCGGCCGGGCGAGCCGCTTGGCCTGCCAGACGGCGAGCGCCACCGCGGCCTGGACGGCCAGCAGGGCGACCACGCCGAGCAGCAGCAGGTTGTTGGCGATCTCGTGGTCGACGTCCTCGCGGGACTGCTCGACGGTGACGGTCTCGCCGCTGTTGCCGCGCTCGACGGCCTTCAGCAGGTGGTTCCCGGCCGGGCGCTCGCCCGCCGAGACCACCGGCTGGCCGGGCACCTGCACCTCGACGTAGCTGCCCTCGGTGACCTGGCTCTCGAACGCCCGCCCGGTGACCGGCTCGCCCGCGGCGAGCCGGCTCTCCACGAGGGCGAGCACCCGGACGGCGGCCGCGTCCACCCGGTCCTGGGCCGAGCTGACGATGGTCCGCTTCTCCACCAGGGCGAGTGGCACGCAGAACACCACGACCACCACCAGGACGACGCCCAGCAGCGAGTTGATCATCCGGCGTTTCACGCTGCCGCTCCCCGAGGTGTTCCGTTCCACCGGACGCCGCCCCCGTCGGGCGCCGTCCGGCCCCGATCTCTCACGGGGTGATCTCCGACGGGGTCAGTTCTTCTCGAACCGGAACCCCACACCGCGCACGGTGGCGATGTAGCGCGGGTTGGCCGCGTCGTCACCGAGCTTCTTGCGGAGCCAGGAGATGTGCATGTCCAGGGTCTTGGTGGAGGTCCACCAGGTGGTGTCCCAGACCTGCCGCATGATCTCCTCGCGGGTGACCACCCGGCCGGCGTCCCGCACCAGGACGCGCAGCAGCTCGAACTCCTTGGCGGAGAGGGTGAGCTCCTCGTCGCCGAGCCAGGCGCGGTGGGACTCGATGTCGATCTTCACCCCGTGCGCTCCGGTGGTGAGCTGGTCGACGTTGCCGCGCCGGAGCAGGGCACGGACGCGGGCGAGCAGTTCGGCGAGGCGGAAGGGCTTGGTGACGTAGTCGTCGGCGCCGGCGTCCAGGCCGACGACGGTGTCCACCTCGTCGGCGCGGGCGGTGAGCACCAGCACGGGGCAGCTCTTGCCGTCGGCGCGCAGGCGGCGGCAGACCTCCAGGCCGTCCATCTCGGGCAGGCCGAGGTCCAGGACGACGAGGTCGACCTCCTCGGTGAGGCCGGCGGCGAGTGCGGTCGGACCGTCCTCGCGGACGAGCACCTCATAGCCCTCGCGTCGCAGGGCCCGGGCGAGCGGTTCGGAGATCGCCGGATCGTCCTCGGCGAGCAGCACACAGGTCATGGGGTGATGGTAGTCCGCCGGGGTGAGCCCGTACGCCCTGTGAGGTAGTTCACAGAGCGTGATCGTTATATAAGCGTCCGATCACACTCAACGGGGCGTGACGGACCGGCAGTTCAGTGAAGATTCTTCGCTTGGATCTTTGAACCGAAGGAAGACGCGCCCATTTACCATCGATAGATCGGGCAGATCTGCTGCCAACTTAGCCATTCCCACACCTGATTCATGGCCTTTGTCATCTGATAAAGCCAAATGTCGCCACGTAGAGTGGTTCTGTCCACGTCCGCCGCAACACCCCCGGGCGGACGCTGTCAGGCAAGGAACCACTACTCATGGCGTCTAAGACCCTGGACACCGACGTCCCGTCGGCCAACCCCAGCGGCAAGACCTTCCTCGGGCACCCCCGGGGGCTCGCCACCCTGTTCATGACCGAGATGTGGGAGCGCTTCTCCTACTACGGCATGCGCGCCCTGCTCATCTACTACCTGGTCTCGGGCGGCGCCGACGCCGCCGTCGGCAGCCAGGGCGGCGGCCTCGCCATGAAGGCGACGACGGCGACGGCGATCTACTCCGTCTACGTCTCGATGGTCTACCTCATGGCCTACCCGGGCGGTTGGTTCGGCGACCGGGTCTGGGGCGCCCGCAAGACCGTCGCCATCGCCGGGTTCGTGATCATGTCCGGCCACATCGCGCTGGCCGTCCCGGGCCAGGCGGCGTTCTTCCTGGGCCTGCTCCTGGTCGCGCTCGGTTCCGGGCTGCTGAAGGCCAACATCTCCACGATGGTCGGCCAGCTCTACAACGGCCCCGACGACCCGCGCCGGGACGGTGGCTTCACCGTCTTCTACATGAGCATCAACCTCGGCGCCTTCGTCGCCCCGTTCGTCATCGGGACGATCGGCAAGGAGTACAACTGGCACCTGGGCTTCGGCCTGGCCGCGGTCGGCATGGCGTTCGGCCTGACCCAGTTCCTGCTGGGCAGCCGCCACCTGAGCGCCCGCAGCAGCGAGGTCCCCAACCCGCTGCTGTCGGAGGAGCGCAAGCGCCTGCTGGTCAAGGGCGGCCTGGTCGTCCTGGCCGTCGCCGCCTTCTACGGCGCCATCGTCGGCCTGGGCGTGTACACCCTGAACTGGGCCCTCGTCCCGCTGACCGTCGCCGGCCTGCTGATCCCGCTCACCGTGCTGACCCGGATCAAGCGCGACAAGGACCTGAGCTCCGACGAGCAGTCCAAGATGTCCGCGTACATCTGGTTCTTCGCCGCGGCCGCGATCTTCTGGATGATCTACGACCAGGGCGGCTCGACGCTCTCCCTGTTCGCGGACAAGAAGACCGCCGACAACCTGTTCGGCTTCGGCTTCTCGGCCACCTGGTACCAGTCGCTGAACCCGCTGTTCGTGATGGCGTTCGCGCCGGTCTTCGCCTGGCTGTGGCTCTGGCTGTCCCGCCGGGACAAGGAGCCGAACACCATCGTGAAGTTCTCGATCGGCCTGGTCCTGATCGGCGTCTCGTTCTTCCTCTTCATCATCCCGATGACCATGGCGGACAACGGCACCCTGGTCTCCCCGCTGTGGCTCGTCTCGATCTACCTGATCCAGACCATCGGCGAGCTGTGCCTCTCCCCGGTCGGCCTCTCGGTCACCACCAAGATGGCGCCGCGCAAGTACGCCTCCCAGATGATGGGCGTCTGGTTCCTCGCCGTCACCGCCGGTGACTGCACCACCAGCCTCCTCTCGCTGGCCGGCGTCAGCCTCAACGGCACCGGGATCATCGCGATGCAGGCATCGCTCGCGGCCCTCGCCGGGTTCGCCGTCTTCACCTACCGCAGGAAGGTCCAGGCCCTCATGGGCGACGTGCACTGACGCCCGTCCCCGCCCGCTCCGGGGCCGCCGTGGATCCCAGGATCCACGGCGGCCCCGAGCCGTTTCCGCCGACTTACCCGTTCGACAGGGGCGTGCCGGGCCTGCCTATGGTGCCCGGCATGACGACCGACTCGTTACCCCGCCGACTGGCCCGCACCCGACGGTTCACCCTGGGCGCCCCCGTCCGACCCGAGCCCTCGCCGGACGGCACCACCGTGCTCTTCCTGCGCGGCCGCGACGGCACCGACCCGCTCGACTGCCTCTGGGCCCTGGACACCGCCACCGGCGGGGAGCGGCTGCTCGCCGACCCCGCCGCCCTGGGCACCGCCGAGGGCATCACCGGGTACAGCACCGACGCCACCGGCTCGCTCGCCGCCTTCGCCCTGGACGGCTCCCTGTGGCTGGCCGACACCGCCCGGGGCACCGTCCGCGCCGTCCCCGTCCCCGGCCCGCCGCAGGACCCCAGGCTCGACCCGACCGGCCGCCGGATCGCCTACGTCAGCGCCGGCGCCCTGCGGGTGGTCGGCGTCGACGGCACGGACGACCGCCCGCTCGCCGAACCCGAGGCCGAGGACGTCTCGTACGGGCTCGCCGAGTACGTCGCCTCCGAGGAGATGCACCGCGACCGCGGCCACTGGTGGTCCCCCGACGGCACCACGCTGCTGGTCGCCCGGGTCGACGACCGCCCGCTCGCCCGCCTCTACCTGGCCGACCCCGCCGACCCGCACCGCCCGCCGCGCGCCGTCCGCTACCCGCTCGCCGGCACCGCCAACGCCGAGGTCTCGCTGCGGCTGCTCGGCCTCGACGGCACGGACACCGAGGTCCGCTGGGACCGCACCGCCTTCGAGTACCTGACCGCCGCCGGCTGGGACGGCCACGGCCCGTACGCCGCCGTGCAGAGCCGCGACCAGCGCACCGTCCGCACCCTGGCGATCGACCCGGACGGCACCACCCGGGTGCTCGCCGAACGGCAGGACGCGCACTGGGTCGAACTGCTCCCCGGCCTGCCGGTGCGCACCGCGAGCGGCGCCCTGGTCGACACCGCCGACGACGGCGACACCCGGCACCTGACCGTCGACGGCGAGCCGGTCACCCCGGCCGGGCTCCAGCTGCGCGCGGTGCTCGGGACGGAGGGCGAACAGGTGCTCTTCACCGCCTCCGACGAGCCCACCGAGACCCACCTCTGGACGTACGCGCCGGACACCGGCCCCCGTCGGCTGAGCGCCGGCCCCGGCCTGCACACCGGCCTGCGGCGCGGCGGCACCCTGGTGCTCACCACCCGCTCCCCCGGCCACCCCGGCGGCCGCTCCACCGTCCACCGCGAGGGCCGCCCGGTGCTCCCGCTCGCCTCGCGCGCCGAGCCGCCCGCCGTCACCGCCCGGCCCGAACTGCTCCGGCTCGGCCCGCACGCCCTGCGTGCCGCGTTCTTCCTGCCCACCGGCCACCGCCCCGGGGACGGCCCGCTGCCCGTCCTGCTCGACCCGTACGGCGGGCCCGCGACGCAGAAGGCCACCACCGGCGGCCTCTGGTGGGACCAGGTCTCCCAGTGGTTCGCCGACCAGGGCTTCGCGGTGCTCGTGGTGGACGGCCGCGGCACTCCCGGACGCGGGCCCCGGTGGGAGAAGGCCGTGTACGGCGACAAGGCGAAGCTCCCGCTGGCGGACCAGGTCCACGGCCTGCGGGCGGTCGCCCGGCTGCGGCCCGGACTGCTCGACCTCGACCGGGTCGGCATCCGCGGCTGGTCCTACGGCGGCTACCTCGCCGCCCTCGCGGTGCTGCGCCGCCCGGACGTCTTCCACGCCGCCTCCGCCGGAGCCGCCCCCACCGACTGGCGGCTCTACGACACCCACTGGCAGGAGCGCTTCCTCGGCCACCCCGACGAGCACCCCGGGCACTACGACGGCGGCTCGCTGATCACCGAGGCGCCGAAACTCAGCCGCCCGCTGCTGCTGATCCAGGGCCTCGCCGACGACAACGTCCGCCCGGCCCACACCCTGCGGCTGTCCGCCGCCCTGCTCGCCGCCGGGCGCCCGCACGAGGTGCTCCCGCTGCGCGCCACCGGCCACCGGCCCACCGACGAGGCCGTGGTGGAGCACCTGCTGACCCACGAACTGCGCTTCCTGCGGCGGTCGTTGGGCCTGGCATGAGCGGATGGCCCGGGCCCTGGTGAACCATGGGGCCGGGCCTGATCGCTTCGTCCGTCGAGCCGGCTCCGCTCGACGGACGAAGCGCTACGGCGGGATGCCTGACGGATCGACAGGTAGCGGAAGCGGTCAAGGTGGGGATCGACTTCGAGTACGCGCTCGGGCCAGAACTCGACGACCCGCGACGATCGCGCCAGGTGATCCTCCGGCGGCCCCTCAGCCGAAGCGCCGCAGCCGCGAGGCCACTATTCGTCAAAGTGACGCAAATTGCCGGAACCTGCCTTCGGCACTCCTGGGTCTGACATGCTGAAGGTCCGTCGAGAGGGGTCGCAGCGATGCAGTGGAAGATCCACGGGGAACGTCCGATCTACGAGAACCCCTGGGTGAACCTGTGGCTGACCGATGTCGAGCAGCCTGACGGGCGCCGCTGGGAGTACCACGTGGTCAAGCTGCGGCACCTGGCCGTGGCTGCCGTCGTGAACAGCGAGAAGCAGGTGCTCATGATGTGGCGGCACCGCTTCATCACCGACACCTGGGCCTGGGAACTCCCAATGGGGCTGGTCGAGTCGGACGAGACCCCGGCGGAGGCCGCGGCTCGTGAGGCTCTGGAGGAGACCGGCTGGAAGGTCGGCGAGGTGAAGCCGCTGATCTACGCCCAGCCGGCGAACGGGATCACCGACTCCGAGCACTTCGTCTTCCGGGCCGATGCCGTCGAGTTCGCGGGCCCGCCGACCGAGCGCAACGAGTCCGACCGGATCGAGTGGGTTCCGCTGTCCGAGCTTCGCGGCATGATCGACCGCCGCGAGATCGTCAGCAGCGGCACGCTCGTGGGCGTGCTCTACCTACTGCTGGACGAGGCCGGTCTTTGATCAGCCGGCCGCGCAGGTGATCCGTTCCACCAGCATCGCCACCAAGGCGTTGGCCCGGTAGGGCTCGAGTAGGTGGCGGAACTCCTGGAGGTGGGAACCCACTCGGGGAGAATCGATCACTGCCGCGAGATCGAGGGCTTCTGTGGCGGTCGAGCATGCCAACTCGACCTGCCGCCGCTGGAGTTGGGTGCGTGCGAGCCAGAAGCTGTGGAACGCGCGGCCTCGGAGATTCGCCGTCAGCTCGGCCCGTAATGCCTCGGCGATGAGGGGTTCGGCAGCGGTCGCGTCCCCCAGCTGACTGAGGGCGATTCCGGTGTCCACGGTGAGCTTGGTGCGGTCGAAGTACTCGACCCATACAGGGTCGTCGTCCGCCTCACGGATGCGCTCGAAGTGCTGGTGCGCCTCGGCGATCGCGCGGTGGGTCGACTCCTGGTCGTGTGCGCTCGCGTGGCCGAAGGCTTCGCGCATCGACAGCATGGCCAGCAGCCTCGGAGTACCACCGACAAGGCGCGCGCTGTCCTGCGCGGCTCGGGCCAGAGTGATCGCGTCCTGCGCCCTGTCCTGGTAGGTCGACTGGAGACTGAGACAGGCCAACACGTTCGCGATGAACGGGCGGTCGTCAATCTCTCGCGCGAACCGAAGCGACTCGGTGAAGTAGCCCTGCGCGGTGTTGTACTGCCGTGCGTCGAAGTATGTCCACCCGGTGAGTCGTGCGAGCTCAGCAGCGATGCCGTGAAGACTGCGCCGGTAGTTGGGGTCGGCGGTGTCGCGCATTATGCCCGTGACGTACCTGAGCTGACCGATCACCGCTGGCCGAAGCGCTTCGCCGCCGTGCTGGTCATCGCGCCGCCAGTAGTCCTCGATGGACGCCTGGAGGGATCGCAGGAGGTTGGGCGTGACCCGCGCGCCCGCCGCAATGGCCAGGATGCTGTCGAGATCGCTACCCAAGCCCGAATCCACGACCGGCAACCGAGCACGGGCAGGCTCAATCGCCGGTGTTGGTTCTTGACGCGGGACCGACGGCTGTTCCCAGCTGCGGTCCGCCAGGCCGAGCATCCGTCCCGGAATCCGGAGGCCGTCCGCGATGCGTTCGATGACGGTCATATTGGTGATCTTCGGCCGCCCCTTCATCACCTCGCCCACCCTGCTGGGCGTCAAGTCACATGCGCGGGCGATGCGCGACGAGTGGTAACCGCCTTTGCGCTTGGCGAGTTGAAAGATCAACGCGAAGTCTCTTTCCTCGCATGCCGCGACCATCTCGGGGTCCGCGAGCAGTCGACGAGGAAGCCCCGGTGGCGGCGTGGACTCACTCATAGCCGGCTGCCCCTCCAGCACAAGGAAGATCATTGCTCAGTGTCACGCGAGATAACTGACCGCGAGTTTACCCATCACGGGTGCACGGGCTGGCCTTATTCCGACACTGCCCGCCCCGGGACTCTGGGATCACCTCCGGAGGACACCCGGAGCCCGACTGATGGAGGGGACCGGCCCCGCCACGCCCTACAGCAACGGAGGGAGGTGAACACCATGGAGGACTTCGCCCAGCTCGACCCTGAGCCGGAGGAGGAGGTCGTCGTCCTGGGGGACGCGGCCCTCCTGACGAAGGGCAGCAACAGCAACAGCATCGAGGGTAAGCGCTCGCCGTATGACGCCTGACGCTGACAGCACAGCGGCGGCACCCACGACCCCCGAGGGTGCCGCCGCACCACGCTTGGGCTCGATCCATGGAGGTGATCACATGAGCCTGTTCGGCGGGTCTCTCGCCCTGACTGCCGCGCCCCGCATGCCCGTTGGCGCACGGGTTCTGTGGCGCGGCCCCTCGGCCTGGTCGGCCGGGGCCCCAGTGCGCTTGGCGAAGGGTGCCGGCGGGCGGCGGCTTGCCGCCTTCGGCCCGTGTGGGGCGACGGATGCAGACCTGATCCGCCTAGTTTGGTCTTTCTGCTCAGGCGTTCCCCTCACAGGTCCCCCGGTGGCCCCTTTCCGCAGAAAGGGGCCACCGGAACCGCCACCGGTTGAGAGAGCTGATCAGGTAGCACGGGCGGGAGTTCCACGACGATCCCGACGCGCCCAGGCCGAACCGGTTGGTCGTGGCGGCGTCCGCGGTGATGACGACCGAAGGTCTCATCCTGCTCCAGCGGCCTGTGTGCGTTGCTGGGCCGAACGATGGATCTCGGCGAGCCACTTCCGGGCACGGCTGTCCTGCAAGTAAAAGCCGAAGATGGCACGGCCACGGCTCACGAATTGAGAGTCGTTCCGGTGGCCCCCTACTCCTCTCGCCCCGCCGACCTGGGAGCTAGCCGAGCACGGGCTCCCGCGAGGCCCTCGCCATGGGTGGGCGAGGGCCTTCACGTGTTTCCGAGTTCGCGCACCGTCCCCGTCCGTGATTCCGAGGTCAGGGCAGGACTGTGCCGGGGGCGTCCAGCCAGACGGACTGTGTGCCGTCCGGGGTGACGGTCACGCCGAACCGGCAAAGGTCCGGCCTGCCCTCCTCCACCCACCACAGGCGGGCGCCGACGACCTCGTCCCACAGCCGGCGAGCTCCGAACTGGTGAACGGCATCCCCGGCGCCCCACCCGGCGTAGCGGACGGACGCCCAGGAGCCCGCGCCGTCCGAGAGCCGCATGCGGAAGGTGGCGCCGGGGTCGGCCTCGTCCCAGACGTGTTCGTACCGGATGCCCGGCACCCGCAGGCCGATGGCGAAGGCTGCGTTCACGTCCTCCAGCGCCAGTTCCGGGTCCATCGCCGAGGGGCCCCGGTCGCCCGGCACGCCGCCCGGCTCGCTCACGACGTGCGGGCGTTGTGCCCGCATCCACATGAACGAGACGTCATCGACGAAGCGGCCGTGAGTCGGCTCGCCCGGTCCGCCGACCTCCAGCCGGAGCAACCCGGCGTTGGCGTACGGAGTGCCCCAGGGGGTCACGATGATGCCGCCGGGGCGGGTCTGCTCGATCCACGCGAGTGGCACCTGCCGAACGGCCGCAGTGGAGTGGATCCGGTCGTAGGGGCCACCGGCCGGGTGGCCGAGAAGGCCGTCGCCGACGACCCGGCCGGGCTTCGACCCGATCGCTGCCAGTCGCTCCCCGGCTGCGGCGGCCACCGCCGGGTCGACCTCGACCGTCGTCACGGCCCCGTCGCCAAGTCGGTTGCACAGCAGGGCGCTTGTCCAGCCCGTTCCCGTGCCGATGTCGAGCACCGCGTTCCCGTCCGCCACGTCCAGGCGGCCGAGCATGGACGCGACCAGGGACGGCACGGAGGCCGACGACGTGGCGATGCCGGGCCCGTCCTCGTCTCCGTCGTCGACCTGCGTGACGACCACGCCGTCGGCGTTCACCAGCGCCCACCAGGCGTCCGGTTCGTCGGCCTTGGTGATCCGCCGACAGCCGGTCGGGGCCTCCTCGTCCGGGGTCCACACGGCGTCCGGAATGAAGGCAGAGCGCGGGGCGCGCTCGAACGCGCCCCGCCACTCCTCGCCCAGCGCGCCGGCCTCGGTGAGGTCCGCGAGCAACTGCGCGTACTGGTCCATCGGTTCGGGCTCACTTCTTCTTCGGCGGGTTGGTAACGGGCTTGGTCCACCGGCCGTCACCAACTGGACTTACTGTGGCGGTCGTTGGGCGTGGAACAGGAACACCTTCGCCCCCTCGAGCCGACGGGCTCGACGGGGCGAAGCAGCGGCAGGACTCAGCCTCCAAGCGGCACCGGGTTCTCCGGGCTGTCCAGCCACACGGTGTGGCCCTCGGGCCCGACCGTCAGTCCGAATCTCGCGAAGCCGGGGCGGCCCCGGTCGTTCCACCAGTGCCAGGCGGCCTCCACCTCGTCCCAGAGGTTCCGGGGGCCGGACTGGTAGACCTCGTATTCCGTGCGACTGTGCTCGTAGTCGGCGGACGCCCACGACCGGGTGTCCCGGCTGTAGAGCCACAGCGTGTACGCGCCGTCGTCGTAGCGCTCCGCCCGCCAGAACGCCCCGGGGACGGCCACTCCGATGAGGAACTGCTCGAACCAGCCGCCGGTGTCCGGCGGGGCCAGCGCGGTGGTGCTTCTCACCCCGTCCGCGGGCCACTCCCGGCCGCGCAGGTAGTCCTCGAAGGGCGGCCGGTCGGTGCGCTGCTGGCGCAGTCGCATGAACGCCGAACTCCGGGTGAACCTGCCGCTCGCACTGGTCCCGTCGTCGTTCACGGTCAGCCGGACGATCTGCTCGCCGCCGTACTCGGTGCCGAAGGGCGCGACGATGATCCCGCCGGGGGCCGTCTGCGCCAGCCACGCCGAAGGAATCTCCAGCAGGGAGCAGGTGGCGATGATCCGATCGTACGGAGCACCCTCCGACCAACCCTGCCGCCCGTCGCCCTCGACCACGGTCGGCGCGAGTCCGGCCCGAGCCAGGTTCGCCCGGGCGCCGCGGGCAACGTCCGGGTCGAACTCGACGGTCACGACGTTGGGGCCGCCCAGGCGGTGGGCGAGGAGGCCCGCGTTCCACCCCGTGCCGGCTCCGACCTCCAGCACCCTGTTGCCTGGGCGGACGCCGAGGTCCTGGAGCATCGAGAACACCATTGTGGGCATGGAGTTGGAGGAAGTCGGCGTTGTACCGAGCCCGTCCCCCGCGTGGTCGCCGTCGTCCCACTGCGTGGTCAGCGGGATGTCCGAGTAGACCGCTCTCCGCCACGCTTCGGGGTCCTGCGACCGGTACACCACGGGGTTCTGGCGGGTGCCGTCCGCGATGCCCGGCCAGATGCGATCCGGGACGAACAACTCACGGGGTACGGCTTCGAAAGAAGGAAGCCAGTCCGGGGAAAGGGCTCCGCCGGCCACCAGCGCGGAGGCGAGCCCCTGAGGGCCCGCCTCCTGGTGCGTCTCGCTGGTCACTTGCCGCCCGCCGGGGACGAGCCGTCGGAGGTGTTGCCGCCCTCGTCGGACCCACCGCCGCCGTGCCCGGCGCCCTTGTTGCTGTCGTCCTGCTGCCCGCCACCCTTGCCGTCGCCGGAGCCGCCGCCGTGTTTGCTCATGTCAGTACCTCCGTGCCGGTCAGGCCCAATGGGCGGTTGCCCGTTGGGTGGTGCTGCCCGCCCCGCGTCTTCCCCAGACGGGACGGGGGTCTGTGAGGCCCAAGTGGACCGGTTCTCGGTCAGCGCCACCGGTGGTTGGTCGCGCAGCCTGGCGAGCAAATCCGCCCGCCGGTCGCGCTCCTCCAGCATCAACGGGGCCTCGCTGAACTCCTCCGGGAAGAGAACCGGACGTGCTCAGCGGGCCGCGCGGGAGGCCCATGGCGGACTTGGCGGGCTCGCGCAGCGCGATCTCCCGCAGCGTCGCGGGAGATCCGTCGTCGTGGTCGTCCGCAAAGTCTCCACTCGCCCTCGACTTACGCGTGCTGGTACTGACTGCTATGCCGGCCACTCCCTCGGATTCGCTGGAACTGATGGCAACACGCTAGGAAATCAGGGGAGTTGGCATCCACGCGATTCTGCGAGATTGCACGATTTCACCCGATCGCATCAATGGCGGCCGTGATCAACGCACGAGCCTTCGAGCCATAGACCGCCATGTCCGCCAGTGTCGCGAACGTGTCGGCGTACATGGCTACTTCGCTGGGCTGCGTCAGGGTGAGATGCCCGGAGACGAGCTCCACGTTCACCTGAGCCGTGTCGAAGATCCAGAACCCTTCCACGGGCATCCGCGCGCGGTGCAGCCGAGCAGGAACGATCCCGACACTGACATTCGGCAGACCGCCCACCGCGATCAGCCGCTCAAGCTGCTCGGCTTGGGTGTCGGCATCACCAAGCCCGTTGCGAAGTACGGACTCCTCAAGCAGGAACGCGAAACGCCGTTGCCCCTCGCGGAGCACGCGTTGCCGTTCCATCCGAACGGCCACGGCGGCGGCCACGTCATCGACCGGGACTCGCCTCAGCTGGACGGCACGCAACACGCCTTCCGTGTATCCGTGCGTCTGGAGGAGTCCCGGAACGAGCCACGACGAGTAGGCCCGGAACCAGTGCGTTCGCTCGAACAGAGGCAGAACGGCTTCCTGCGCCCTCCGAAGCCCCGCACGCTCCATGCGGCGCCATTCCACCCACATGCCTTCCACGGCTTGCAGAGAGGAGACCAGATCCGCCGTCTGGTCTTCCCTCCCGCACGCACGGCACCACGCGCGCACATCGTCAGCGGACGGCGACGTCTTGCCGGTGGAGATCCGAGACACCTTGGACGGATGCCAACCGCACAGCGCCGCAAGCTGCTTGCCGTCCAACCCAGCGTCCTTGCACATCTCCCGAAGGCGATCTGCAAGGACTTTCCGGGCAGCTTGGACGTGAGACGACCCAGACACGGACATGATCGGTCAGACCAGCTTGTAGTCCTCGTGCGGCGTGGCCCGTTCCCACACGGCCTCAAACGCAGACCTGACCAGTTCCACGACGTCCGGTTCCGTCCGCCACTCCCTGTCCACAACATCCCCGCCCCCGGAGAAGTACGTGAACAGCACGGCCGACCCGTCGAACATCCACAGGTCCGTTCCCGGCAGCGCGATGTCGGCAGCCCTCCGCCGGGGCAACCAGCGGACCAGCTCACCCGCCGCAACATTGGCAAACGTGAGGTCGTGCTCGTACCGGATGTAGTCCGTCACCGGCTCCGAGACGACCCGGGCCCGCCGCATGACCACGCCGCGCCCGGTTGTCTCGGCGACCAGCTCAGCCCAAGAGCCCCACCAGTCAGGCAGCTTGGCCGGGTCATTGTCGTACCGATGGCCGGCACGCCAGCGAGCGAACTCCGGATCATGCGGCGTGTAGCCGTCACGCATCTCCAGATGGACGGCGGAGCGCTGCGCACCGGCCAGGCCCTCACGTACTGGGTACTTCACCGTTTCCGTCCTCCAGTCGCGGAATGAACTGTCGCATCACAGCCGGGAGTCGGACGATCGTCTCGTGATCCGGAACATCCGTGCCGTGGCCGGGGACCGACCCGATCTCCTGGCACGCCTTCACCTCTTCCGGCTTGGCCTTGTAGGACTGGATCAGAAGATCCCCAGTGTCCTCGTCCAGCCAGATCGTCGGCGAGTCGTCAACAGGAGTGTTCGGAATAATCCCCAGGAAACGCAACCTCATGGTCTCTCCCTGTATCGCTCCGACTGCGCTCAGTTGCACGACTATCACCCCGACAGTCGATCAGCGCAAGACGGCTTCCGGGCACCTGGGGGGACGACGAGGATCACGCTCGCCCCACCCACGTCCGCCGGTGGCCCCTTGCGGCAGCGCAAGGGGCCACCGAAACCACCAGGGTCATCCCCATCTCCAACGGGTTCGACCAGGCCATCCGGGCTCTGTCGGCCTCGTTTCGGCGTGACCGCGGGGTGTACCTGGCCCGATCGGCTGGAGCGCAGCTGCGCGCCGTTGGACCGAAGCAGGCCGAGATCACCGCAATTGACGCCCTGTCAGTGGCAGTGGCCACCGGGTCGGGCCGGATCGGTCCACCGGCCGTCCGACTCCTTCGGGGACTGCTTCCTGTCCCCGGACTCGCCGCCCTTGCCGTCTCCGTGCTCGCCCATTTCAGCACGGCGGCCTTGCGCAGGATCGCCTGAATAGCTACCGGTTTTCAAAACCTGTGTATTTTCAACTGCCTTTCTGGATATGGCAGTTGAATGCTAGCGTTCTTTCGTCCACTCCAGCGGCTACTGTGAGGTGCCCGTCATGAATCAGGCCATGCCTCGCCAGAAGAACCCCCTGACCCCGCGCTTTCAGGTGGCTTTGCGACCTGCGGAGCTGCCCGACCATGACTTTGAGGACGACGCCACCATCAAAGGCAGGAAATACAGCGGGCTGAGCCTCGTCGGTCGATCGGGCGAAGCGATCGAAGTCGAGCAATGCGCCTTCGAGAACGTCCGGTTCACCGGGATGCACCTGGTCCGGTCGGTGCTCGCTCACGTCGCCTTCGATACCTGCGATTTCGCCACGGTCCGGACACAGGACGTGTCCGTCCTCCGAAGTACGGTGACCGGATGCCGACTTACCGGTTCGTCCTGGAGCAACGGAAGTTTCCGCGACGTCCTCTTCGAGGGCACTCGGACAGACAGCACGCTGTTCCGCTACGCGAAGTTCAAAACGGTGGTGTTCAGGGAGTGCAATCTCTCCCAGGCTGATTTTCAGTTCGCCGAACTCCGCGATGTCCGATTCGAGAAGTGCGATCTGACGGGAGCCCAGTTCGCCAACGTCGTCATTCAGTCCGGTGTCAGCTTCGACAACTGCACATTGCTCGACCTCGGCGGTGCCGCGCACCTCAAGGGTGTCACCGTGCGAGGCCCGGGGTCCATGGAGCTGGCCCTGAGCCTCGCCAGGGAGGCCGGCATCGTATTCGAAGCCTAGCCTCCGCCTTTCAGTTGGGCCTGGCTGAGCTCGGTTGATGGCACTGGCGACGCGTTGTGCCTGCGTGGAGGTGTGGGGACATGCCGAGGG
>NZ_JBHTWX010000141.1:0-21602 GCF_042792155.1 Kitasatospora sp. NPDC056651
TCGCGCGCCGCTATTGTGCTGATTGTTCTCGCTGAGCCGTCCGTCACATCGCGCCCCGTCGCGGTCCAGGAACGGCCCCGGGGAGCGCCGCGGTACGCCACCATGGGAGCGCGCCACGGCAGGCAAACGTGTGTTTGAGGAGGCCCGGGGATGGACGCTACGAGTCAGGCGGGAGGGGCGACGGCCACGGCCGGCGGCCCGGTGGTCGGCGGACAGGCCGGTCCGGCGGACCCGCTGGTGCCCTACCTGTCCGCCGACTTCCCCTGGTACGGGCTGGACGAGGGCTGGACCGGCCGCCGCTTCCTGGTGCAGGCCGGCGCCGGGGCCCGCGCCGCGGGCAGCGTCGACTACGGTTCGCTCGGCCACGGCGACGAGCCCGCCCAGCGGTACGAGCCGCGCGACGTGCGGAAGTTCGCCGTCGTGGTCACCGTGGCCCGCCGGGACAGCCGGCGCAGCGCGGACAACACCGGCACCCTGGAGGCCACCTCCGCCTCCTCCGCCGCCTGGCTGGCCGGCTCCGGCCTGCTCGCCGCGACCTGGCCCGGGCAGCTGGACCGCGCGCTGCGCCAGGACTGGCTGGACCAGCAGAGCAGCCTCGCCTGGGACCTCGCCGACGACCTGGCCGGGCCCGGCTGGTCCACCCTCAGCCTGCCGGTCAACGGCCTGCCGCAGCCCTTCCGCTACCGCGAGTCCGAGTACGGCTGGGTGCTGGCCGGCGAGGCCCCCGGCGTCCTGCTGGGCGCCTACGGGCGCGGCGTCAGCGCCTACGGCCTCGGCTTCGCCACCGTCCCGGACCTGGGCTCCTACACCCGGCTGTAGGCCCCGTAGGCCCCGTAGGCCCTGGCGGCCCTGGCGGCCCTGGAGGACGGCGGAGGGGCCGGGCGGCGAACCACCCGGCCCCTCGTCGAACGCCGTCTCAGAACTTGTTCCTGGGCGTCAGGCCGAGCGACATCCCGGACAGCCCGCGCTGGCGGCCGCCGAGCTTGCCGGCCACCGCGCGCAGCGCCGCGCCGGCCGGGGAGTCGGGCGCGGCGAGCACGACCGGGCGGCCGTCGTCGCCGCCCTCGCGCAGCCGCACGTCGATCGGGATCGAGCCGAGCACCGGGACGGTCGCGCCGACGGTGCGGGTGAGCGCGTCCGCGACGGTCCGGCCGCCGCCGGTGCCGAAGACGTCGATCATCTCGTCGCAGTGCGGGCACGGCATGCCGGACATGTTCTCGATCACGCCGACGATCTTCTGGTGGGTCTGCACCGCGATGGTGCCGGCCCGCTCGGCCACCTCGGCGGCGGCCATCTGCGGGGTGGTGACGATCAGGATCTCCGCGTTGGGGACCAGCTGGGCCACCGAGATCGCGATGTCGCCGGTGCCCGGCGGCAGGTCCAGCAGCAGCACGTCCAGGTCGCCCCAGTAGACGTCGGCGAGGAACTGCTGGAGCGCGCGGTGCAGCATCGGGCCGCGCCAGACCACCGGGGCGTTGCCGGGGGTGAACATGCCGATCGAGATGACCTTCACACCGTTCGCCTGCGGCGGCATGATCATGTCCTGGACCTGGGTCGGCCGGCCCTCGACGCCCAGCATGCGCGGCACGCTGTGGCCGTAGATGTCGGCGTCGACCACGGCGACCTTCAGGCCGTCGGCGGCCATCGCGGCGGCCAGGTTGACGGTCACCGAGGACTTGCCGACGCCGCCCTTGCCGGAGGCGACGGCGTAGACCCGGGTCAGCGTGCCCGGCTTGGCGAACGGGATCTCCCGCTCGGGGGCGCCGCCGCGCAGCAGCTGGGACAGCTCCTTGCGCTGCTCGTCGCTCATCACGTCGAGCTCGACCTCGACGCCGGTCACGCCGGGGACCTTCCCGACCGCCTCGCGCACCCGGGTCGTGATGGTGTCGCGCATCGGGCAGCCGGAGACCGTCAGGTAGACCGCGACGCGCACCGCGCCGCCCTCGGCGATCTCGACCGATTTCACCATGCCGATCTCGGTGATCGGGCGGTTGATCTCCGGGTCGTTGACGGTCGCCAGCGCCTGGCGTACGGAGTCCTCCGTGACGCCGGCCGCGACCTCTGTCTCGTTGGCCATGCCTTGATGGTACGGCGCCCGGCGAACCGCTTAACCCGTCGGTAGGGTGCCGCCGGTCACAGCGTCTCGGGGGCGTCCCGGCGCTCGTCGAGTTCCCTGAGCAGGGACTGGAGTTCGCTCCGGACGAAGTCCCGGGTGGCGACCTCGCCGAGCCCCTGGCGCAGGGCCGCGACCTCGCGGGTCAGGTACTCGGTGTCGGCGATGGCGCGGTCGCTGCGGGCCCGGTCCTGCTCCATGTTGACCCGGTCCCGGTTGTCCTGGCGGTTCTGCGCCAGCAGGATCAGCGGGGCCGCGTACGAGGCCTGGAGCGACAGCGCCAGGGTCAGGAAGATGAACGGGTACTCGTCGAAGCGCACATGGGCCGGCAGCAGGGTGTTCCACGCTATCCAGACGACGACCACCACCGTCATCCAGACGATGAACCGCCCGGTGCCGAGGAAGCGGGCGATCCGCTCGGACAGGACGCCGAAGGCCTCCGGGTCGTAGGAGGGCAGCGTGATCAGGCCGGGCCGGGCGGTGCGCGGCTGGTCGAGCCGGACGCGGCCGGTGCCGGTGATCGGCGTGGTCTCCGGGCGCCGGTCCCGGCCGCCCTCGCGGGTGCGCAGTTCGCGCAGCTGACGCAGTTGGCGCAGTTCGCCCTGGAGGCGCCGGCGCGCGGAGTCGTCCGGCCGTCCGTTGCGGTCACCGTCCACCGGCCACCCCTTCGCTCTCGTCGTCGTGGGCCTCGTCATGGGCGTGCAGCGCGGCGTCGCGCCAGTCGTCCGGCAGCAGGTGGTCGAGCACGTCGTCGACGGTCACCGTGCCCAGCAGGTGGTCCGCCTCGTCCACGACCGGCGCGGCGACCAGGTTGTAGGTCGCCAGGTAGCTGGTGATCAGCGACAGCGGGGTGTCCGGCGGCAGCGGGTCCAGGTCGTCGTCCACCAGTGAGCCGACCAGGACGTACGGGGGCTCGCGCAGCAGCCGCTGGAAGTGCACGGTGCCCAGGTAGCGGCCGGTCGGGGTCTCGTTCGGCGGGCGGCAGACGAAGACCTGCGCGGCCAGGGCGGGCTTGTGGTCGCTGACCCGGACCCGGGCCAGCGCCTCGGCCACCGTCGCGTCCGGCTCCACGACGATCGGCTCGGTGGTCATCAGACCGCCGGCGGTGTCCTCCTCGTACGTCAGCAGGCGGCGCACCGGCGCGGCCTCCTCCGGCTCCATCAGCTGGAGCAGCCGCTCGGCCTCCTCGCCGGGCAGTTCGGAGAGCAGGTCGGCGGCGTCGTCCGGGTCCATCGCCTCCAGGACGTCGGCGGCGCGCTCCTCCTGGAGCTTGCCGATGATCTCGACCTGGTCGTCCTCGGGCAGCTCCTCCAGGACGTCGGCCAGCCGCTCGTCGTCGAGGGCGGCGGCCACCTCGGCACGGCGCTTGGCGGACAGGTGGTGCAGCACGCCGGCCAGGTCGGCGGGGCGCAGCTGCTCGAAGGTGGCGAGCAGGTTGGCCGCGCCCTGGTCCTGTTCGGGCACAGAGAAGCCGGTGACGTCCTGCCAGTGCAGGGTGAGCCGCTCGCCCTTGCCCTTGCGCAGCCGGCCGGCCCGGCCGACCTGGACGAAGACCTTGCTGATCTCCCACTCGCGCAGCCTGGTCTGCACCATGCCGATGTCCAGCACGGTGACCCGCTCGGAGGTCTTGGACCAGGTGACGGTGCGGTCCAGCAGTTCGGCGAGCACCAGGGTCTCGGACGGGCGCTGCTCGAAGCGGCGCATGTTGATCACGCCGGTGGTGAGCACCTGGCCGGACTCCAGGCTGGTCACCCGGGTCATCGGCAGGAAGATCCGGCGCCGGCCGACCACCTCGACCACCAGGCCGAGCACGCGCGGCGGGCGGGCGCCCAGCCGCAGCGACACGACCACGTCCCGGACCCGTCCGACCTGGTCGCCGTTGGGGTCGAAGACCGCGATGGCGGACAGATGGGAGATGAAGACCCGGGTGCCTGGTCCCGCCATGGACTCCCTCGACTCGCTCGACGCCGTACCGGATGCGCCGGGGGCGCACCTGGTGGCCAGGCTACCTGCGTGTTCGAAGTCCGGCCGGGAGGCACGGTAGCGGCCCGAGGCGTCCGCGGCGGCATCCTTTGCTTAACACTCGGGGGGCTTTAACGGCGCTTGAACAGCAGTTTGGGCAGACCTGCCGGGATCGGCAGGCGGGTGGTGGCCGGGGTGGGCATCGGCTGGGCGGCGTGCGAGCCGTCCGGCATCGCCCCCGGGCGCTCGGTGAGCGGACCGGTCGGCTCCAGCCGCAGCACCCGGCACTCGCGGGCCCAGCGGTCGGTGATGGCGTCGGTGTCGGGGGCGTTCAGCCGCTTGGCCTTGAGCTCCTCGACGGCGCCCCGCCAGGCCTCGCCGTCCGGGGCCGGCTCGACCACCCGGGCGCTCCAGCCGGTCAGCCGGCCGCCCTTGTCCTTGCTGCGGACGGTCACGGTGGCACCGGTGCCCGGCTCCAGGCCGTGCAGCGGCTGCTCGCCGCCCCCGCCGACCACCACGACCGCGCCGTCGTGCCAGGCGTGCCACAGCGGCCGGGCCTGCTCCTGCCCGTCCGCGCGCACCCAGAGCAGTCCGGACTTCTTCGCGGTCTCCTCCAGCAGGGCCTGGTCGAGGAAGTCGTCGGCGGTCGCGGCGGCGGGCGTACGGTCCATGGCGGACAGCGTACGGGCTCCTCCGTCCACGGGGTGTCTCAACCTCCGGGCGACAGTTCCATCACCGTGCCACGGGCCTTACGGTATGACCGCCCAGCGGTACCACCGCCCCGCCACCGCGACCAGCAAGGAGCGCCGTGTCCGCCGCCCGGCCCGCGACCGCCCCCACCACCGCCCCCGCGACCACGACCGCCGACCCGCGTCCGGCGCACCCGCTCCCCACCCTCGACCTGCTGCTGCTCGCCGTCTCGATCGGCGGCATCTCCTTCTCCGGCCCGCTGATCAGCGCCACCGCCGCGCCCGCCCTGGCGATCGCCCTCTGGCGCAACGTCATGTCGGTCGGAGTCCTCGGCCCGTACGCGCTGCTGCGCCACCGGGCCGAGCTGCGCGGGATCGGCCGGCGGGCGCTGCTGCTCGCGGTCGCCGCCGGGGTGCTGCTCGCCGTGCACTTCGCGCTCTGGATGCCCAGCCTGCGGATGACCTCGGTGGCCTCCGCCACCGCCCTGGTCACCACCACCCCGCTGTGGACCATCCTGCTGATGCGGCTGATGGGCGTCCGGGCGCCGAGGCTGGTCTGGCTCGGCACGGTCGTCGCCTTCGCCGGCGTGCTGGTGCTGACCGGCGTGGACCTCTCGCTCTCCCCGCGCGCGCTGCTCGGCGACGCGCTCGCGCTCGCCGCGGGCCTGGCCGCGGCCGGGTACATGCTGCTGGGTGCCGAGGTCCGCAAGACCGTCAGCACCACCGCGTACACCCTGGTCTGCTACGCCACCACGTCGGCCGTCCTGCTGGGGATCTGCCTGGTCGCCGGGACACCGCTGGCCGGGTGGCCGGCCGGGGTGTGGTGGCAGATCGTGCTGCTGATGGTCGCCGCCCAGCTGCTTGGCCACTCGCTGAGCAACCGCGTGGTGCGCAGCCTCGGGCCCTCGATCACCTCCACCGCGATCCTGCTGGAGACCCCGGGTGCGACGCTGATCGCCGCGCTCTGGCTGGGCCAGTGGCCCCCGGCGGCCGCCTACCCGGCGGTGGTGCTGATCCTGCTCGGCCTGGTCCTGGTCGCCCGCGGCGGGCGCCGGTAGCGGGCGGTCAGAGCCAGCCGTTGCGGCGGAAGCCCCGGTACATCCCGACGCAGATCAGCACGATCGCGCCGAGCACCGTCGGGTAGCCGTACTGGACGTCCAGCTCCGGCATGTACTTGAAGTTCATGCCGTAGACACCGGTGATCATGGTGGGCACCGCGAAGATCGCCGCCCAGGCGGTGATCTTGCGCATGTCCTCGTTCTGCGCCACCGAGACCTGCGCCAGGTTCGCCTGGAGGAGCGAGTTCAGCAGCTCGTCGAAGCCGTGCACCTGCTCGGCGACCCGGGCCAGATGGTCGGCGACGTCCCGGAAGTACTTCTGGACGTCCGGGTCGACCAGCCGCTGGAGCGGCTCCGACAGCTGCTGCATCGGGCGCAGCAGCGGCGCCACGGCGCGCTTGAACTCCAGTACCTCGCGCTTGAGTTGGTAGACCCGACCGACATCGGCACTGCGCCCGCCCTTGGCCGAGAAGACGCCGTACTCGATCTCGTCCACGTCGTTCTGGAGCCGCTCGGCGACCAGCAGGTAGTTGTCCACCACGTGGTCGGCGATCGCGTGCAGCACCGCCGACGGGCCCTTGGCGAGCAGCCCGGCCTCGTCCGCGTCGGCCTCCAGCCGGTGGCGCAGCTCCTGCAGCGAGCCGTGGCCGCCGTGCCGGACGGTGATCACGAAGTCCCGCCCGGCGAAGACCATCAGCTCGCCGGTGTCCACCACCTCGCTGGTGGGCGTGAGTTGGTCGTGCTCGACGTAGCGGACGGTCTTGAAGACGGCGAACAGCACGTCGTCGTAGCGCTCGACCTTCGGCCGCTGGTGCGCGTGCACCGCGTCCTCGACCGCGAGCGGGTGCAGGCCGAAGCGCTGGGCGATCCCCTCGAACTCGGCCTCGGTCGGCTCGTGCAGCCCGATCCAGCTGAACGAGCCCTCGCCCTCCGGGAGTTGGTGGGCGGCCTTGACCCGGCGGGCGGCCTCGCGCGGGCTGCACGTCTCGCCCGTGCGCTTGCCGTGCTGGTAGACCGCGCAGTCCACGACCGCCGAGGCGGCACCCTCGGGCAGGGCGTCGTAGCCACCGGCCGCGCCACGACGGCGGTTGGTGCGGACGGCGGCGCGCAGGCTGTTGATCATCGACATGGCAGGCTCCCAGAGGCAGGAGCCGTCGTGCGGCGGCACGGAAGGAGAAACGTTCGGCCGCGGTACGACGGCGGAGAACACCGGTGGAACGGGGGATGAAAGTGCTCTCCCGGCCGGCCGTTCGCCGTGCGTCCCGCGCCCGGGGCTACCGCGGCTGATTCAGCCGGTTGCGCCTGCGGGGCGAGGGGTACGGGGAGGTCGGGGCCGGGCAGAGCTGCCGGTACTGCATGGTCGGCCGGTATCCACCGCAACCACCTCCTTCACGCCGCCGCCCCGGAACGAAACGGTTCCGGTGGCCAGTCGCTCACCCTAACATCTGACCGGCCATCGAACCCGAGGGGTTCCCGAGGGTTTCCGAAGGCTTTACGGGTTCCTGGCGCAGTCCGGCCTGCGACCGCCTCCGGGCCCGCCCGCACGCGGCCCGAGACGCCCCGGGGGTTACGCTCACCGGCATGGCGCACGACTTCCCGCCCTTCGGCGATCCCCACGGCGGCAGCTCCCCCGAGCTCACCCGGGAGGCGGTGCTGGCCGCCGTCGAGGCCCGGCTGATCGCCACCTTCGGTGAACCGGGCGGCCGCGCGGCCGTCACCTTCCTCGGCGCGGACCGGATCGAGGTGCTGCGCTTCGGCCCGGACACCGAGGGCCTGGTGCGGTACGCGACGCTCGGCATGTCCGCCGCGCCGATGGCCGACCCGACCTCGCCGGTCGCCGACCAGCTGCGCGGCCCGCGCGCCGAACTGGTGCTGACCGTCCGCGGCGGACGCGACAGCGTGCTGCGCACCCTGGCCACATTCGCCGCGACCCCGCAGGTCGAGGGCCTGGTGGTGGCCCCGGGCGGCTCGCTGGACCTCGGCTCCCCGCTCTGGGACGGCGCCCCCTTCACCTCGGTGCTGGCCGCCGAACCGGGCGGCCTGGTCGAGGACCTGGAACTGGCCGACCCGGCCGACCCGGTCCGCTTCCTGCCGCTGCTGCCGATGACGCCCAACGAGGCGGGCTGGAAGCGGGTGCACGGCGCGGCCGCGCTCCAGGAGCGCTGGCTGAACCAGGGCGCCGATCTGCGCGACCCGGACCGGCGCGGCGTCCGGCTGGACTGACACCGCGTCGGCTCGGTGTTCGACGCTCTCGGTGCTCTCGGTGCTCGATCGCCCCGGTGCTCGACCGGCTCAGTGCTCGACCGGCTTCGCGCCGGTGGCCTGCGCCAGCAGCGCCTCGTACACCGCCGGGTCGGTGGTGTGTTCGCCGAGCCGCACGGTCTTGCGGGTGCCGTGGTAGTCGCTGGAGCCGGTGACCAGCAGGCCGAGGTCACCGGCCAGGCCGCGCAGCCGCGCCCTGGTCTCCTCGTCGTGGTCGGTGTGGTCGACCTCCAGTGCGGCGAGTCCGGCCGCCGCGAGGTCCGCGATCACCTGGTCGGAGACCGTCAGGCCGCGCTTGACGGCGCCCGGGTGGGCGAACACCGGGACCCCGCCGGCCGCCCGGACCAGCCGGACCGCCTCCACCGGGTCGGTCTCGTGCTTGCGGACGTCCGCCCGCCCGCCGTTGGCCAGCCAGTCGGCGGTGAAGGCGTCCGAGACGGTGGCCACCACGCCCGCCTCGACCAGCGCGCTGGCGATGTGCGGCCGGCCGACCGAGCCGGCCCCGGCGATCCGCCGCACCTGCTCCCAGCTGATCTCCGCGCCGAGCTCCCGGCAGCGCTCGACGATCGCCCGGCCGCGCCGGAACCGGTCGGTGCGCACCAGCTCCCGCTCGCGCGTGAACTCCGGCTCCTCGGGGTCGAACAGGTACGCCAGCAGGTGCATGCTGATGCCGTCCACGACGCAGGACAGCTCGGCGCCCGGGACGACGGTCAGCCGGGTGCCGGCGGGCAGCGCGCGCACCGCCCCGGCGGCCTCGGCGTGGCCGGCCACGGTGTCGTGGTCGGTCAGCGCCACCACGTCGAGGCCGGCGGCGACGGCCGCCGCGACCAGCTCGGCCGGACTGTCGGTGCCGTCGGAGGCGTTGCTGTGGGCGTGCAGGTCGATGCGCACGGATCGGGCTCCTGGTGGTCAAGGCCTGTCTGACGATTCCCGCCGGGCGCACGCCAGTTGTCAGACAGGCCCGGTGGATGCCGCCCAGGATAGGCCCGTCAGCCGAGCAGCCGGGGGGAGAGGGCCCCGCAGGGCAGCAGGTCCAGTTCGGCGCCGGCCTCGCGCAGGTCGGTGATCACCAGCTCGTCGTACATCACCAGGGCGGACTGCTCGGGCCAGGCGACCGCCCAGAGCCAGAGCCCGCGGGCCTCGCCGGCGAACACCGCGCGGTCCGCGGGGGCGTCCGGGACGTGGAACATCGGGGTGGGCCGCCCGGCGGCCATCAGCTTGGCGTCGGCCGGCTTGTAGAGGCCGACGGAGTCGCCCGGGTCCGGTCCGGGCAGGCCGGCGTAGCGGGCGCCGAGGCCGACCCCCAGTTCCTCGGCGACCAGCACCAGTTCGCCGAAGCCGCCGAGCGGCGCCGGCCCGGAGCAGGCGACGGCGGTGGCCCGGGCGCCGGAGACGTCGTCGCCGACGTGGGCGATGCCGGTGTAGAGCCAGCCGACCGGGAGCGGCCAGGGCAGCCAGACGGGGACCTGGGAACGGGCGACGGCGACGCCGAGGGCCTCGACGCTCGGGGGCAGCACGGGCTGCATCGGGTGCACCGCTCCGTGCCGGTCGCACTGCCAGGTGTCTGAGAACAGACCGGGGGCGCGGACCCGACCGGCGCACCTCGGGCAGCTTGGCTCGCCCCTCATAGCCGACAACGCTCCTCCCTCCGGCCCGCCGCGTCAAGGACGATCACCCGTACGGAGGGCTCGGCGGCACCTGTCGGTGGCGGACGCCCGTCCGGCGCCGGACGGGCGCGGTGCGGGCGGTTCCCGTTGGGGGATGTCCCGTCCCGGGCGGCGGCAAACGCGTCCGGGCCTCTGGTCCCGGAAACACTGACGCCCCGTCATCGGCGAATGCGGTGACGGGGCGTCAGTCGGGTATCGGAACGTCCGGATCGGACGCTCCCGGCTCGTCGGCGGCGGGTGAGGGCTCCCGGTCGGAGGCGCCGCGCCGGGTCAGACGGTCGGGCACGGACGGATGAGCAGGCGCTCACCGGTGCGGGCGGCGGCCTGGACGAGCTCGTTCACGGTGGCGGCGTCGGCGATCAGTGGGTCGGCGGCGGTGTCGTCAAGTCGGACGATCTCGAAACGCATGGTCTTTGTCATGGGCGTCTCCTTTCCTGGCCCCGGCGTGCGGGGCGATCGCGGCTGAGTCGGTGTCAGCCCTTCGGCGGTCCTGCGGGTCCGGCGGTGCGGCCGGGCCGAGCGGTGCTTGGTCGCGCGTACGGCGGTCCGTTGCGGCAGGGGATCCCCCTGCTTGCCTGGTGCGTCCAGTGCCTCGTGAACCACGGTGACGTGGTGGTGCTACCGGGCCGTTGCCCGTCCGTAACGTCCGGGTTTCGGGTGATCGATGCCGGAGTGGAAGCCGGCGATGATTCCCGGACAGAATCAAAGATTACCGTAACTAACGAATTTTGTCCTGCGTTGAAGTAGATCGAAGTTGAAGAAGTGGTACAGACCACTTCTGGAGGAAGTCGGGAACCGGGGCGGGTCCGGCCCCGCCCGGCGCGGGCGGGTCAGCCCCAGAACGCCGCCAGCGCCTCGGCCGTCGCGGCCGGCCGCTCGGCGTTGGGGGAGTGGCCGGCGTCCGCGACCAGCACCCTCCGGGCGCCCAGACGCTCGGCCATCGCGGTCTGCTCCGGGACCGGCCAGGCGTAGTCCCGCACCCCGGACAGCACCAGCAGCGGCAGCCCGGCGGTGGCGGCGGCCAGCTCCGCCACGCGGTCCGGCGCGGCCACCAGGTGACCGCCGGTGACGGACAGCGACCGCGGCACGTTGGCCAGCCAGCGGTGGTGCAGGAACTCCGCGACGGTCGGCTCCGGGGCCGGCACCAGCTGCCCGCTCTCCGCCTCCAGCTGCCGCATGACCTGCCAGATCTGCTCCAGGTCCATCACCCGCAACGCGTCCAGCAGCAGCGTGGTGCGGGCCGCCTCGGCCGGGTCGATCGCGCCCGGGCCGCTGGACATCAGGGTCAGCGACCGCCACGGCAGCGGGCCGTCGACGGCCGCGGCGAGCACCGCCTCGCGCACCACGTGGCCACCGAAGGAGTGCCCCAGCAGGTGGAGCGGCCCGTCGGACGCCAGCGCCTCGGTGAGCGCCCGGACGTCCGCGCCGAGCGCCTCGACGCCGTACGCGGCGGGGTCGTCCGGGCCGCCGCTCTGGTACTGCCCGCGCTGGTCCACGGCCGTCACCCGGTACCCGGCGGCGGCCAGCGGCTCCAGCAGCGCGACGAAGTCCTCCTTGCTGCCGGTGAAACCCGGCACCAGCAGCGCCGAGCCGCGCACCGGCCCGTCCGGCTCAGCCCGCAACGCCGCGAACTCCCCGCGCCCGGTCGCCAGCCGCTCGGCGCGCGCGCAGGCGGGCAGGGTCAGAAACGGCGGCTTGCTCATGGGCTGCTCTCCCTGCTGTCCGGCCGGCGGATGCCCGGTGGCCCCGAGCTTAGGGCGTGGAACACCCGGGAAGCGGGCCGGGCCTCGGCCGATGGGGCCGGGCCGGGAGAACGCCCGAGGGGGCGGGCCGGGCCGGGGTGGCCTGGCCCGCCCCCTCGGGGCGGACGCGGGGAGTGTCAGCTCTCCGGGGTGGCCTCCGCGGGCGCGGCGGCCTTGCGGGTCCGGGTGCGCTTGCGCGGGGCCGGAGCCTCGGTCGCGGCCTCGGCGGCCGGGGCCTCCGGGGCGGTCTCGGCGACGGCCTTGGGCTTGCGGGCCCGGGTGGCCTTCTTGGCCGGGGCGGGAGCCTCGATGGCGGCCTCGACGACAGCCTCGGCAGCGGCCTCGACGGCCTCCGCCTTGGGCTTGCGGGCCCGGGTGGCCTTCTTGGCCGGGGCCGGGGCCTCGATGGCGGCCTCGACGACAGCCTCGGCAGCGGCCTCGACGGCCTCCGCCTTCGGCTTGCGGGCGCGAGTGGCCTTCTTGGCCGGGGCCGGGGCCTCGATGGCGGCCTCGATCACAGCCTCGGCAGCGGCCTCGACGGCCTCCGCCTTCGGCTTGCGGGCCCGGGTGCGGGTCGCCTTCTTCACCTCGGCCGGAGCCTCGGCGACCGCCTCGACAGCAGCCTCGACCGTGACGGCCTGGGCGGCGGCGACGGTCTGGGCGGCGACGGCCTCGGCGACCGGAGCCGCCTCGACCGCCACCACGGCCTCGCCCGCCCCGGCCCCGCCGCGCGAGCGGCGACGGCGACGGCGCGGCGCGGCCTCGCCCTCGGCGCCCTCGACGGCCGGAGCCACCACGGCGGCCTCGGTCACGACGGCAGCGGCCTCGCCCTCGACCGTCGAGCCCCGACGGGTACGGCGGCGCTCACGGGTGCGGCGCGGCTTCTGCTCCTCGGTCTCGACCGCGGCGCCGCCCGGACGGCCGGAGCCGTCCCGCCCGCCGCGACCGTCCTGGCCACCGCGACCGTCCTGGCCGCCGCGACCGCCGCGGCCCGAACGGGCACCGCGCCCGCCGGTCTCGCCGAGGTCCTCGACCGCCTCCGCGCTGAGCCCGGCACGGGTCCGCTCCGAGCGCGGCAGGACACCCTTGGTGCCCGGCGCGATCTTCAGCAGCTCGTACAGGTGCGGCGAGGTGGAGTAGGTCTCCTCCGGGTCGTTGAACGACAGGTCCAGCGCCTTGTTGATCAGCTGCCAGCGCGGGATGTCGTCCCAGTCGACCAGGGTGACGGCGGTGCCGGAGGCGCCGGCGCGGCCGGTGCGGCCGATCCGGTGCAGGTAGGTCTTCTCGTCCTCGGGGCACTGGTAGTTGATGACGTGGGTGACGCCCTCGACGTCGATGCCGCGGGCCGCCACGTCGGTGCAGACCAGCACGTCGACCTTGCCGTTGCGGAAGGCCCGCAGCGCCTGCTCGCGGGCGCCCTGGCCGAGGTCGCCGTGGACCGCGCCGGCCGCGAAGCCGCGCTGGGTCAGCTGGTCGGAGACGTCGGCGGCGGTGCGCTTGGTGCGGCAGAAGATCATCGCCAGCCCGCGGCCGTCGGCCTGGAGGATGCGCGAGACCATCTCGACCTTGTCCAGCGAGTGCGCACGGAAGATGTGCTGCTCGATGTTGGCGACGGTCGTGCCGGTGTCGTCCGGGGCGGTGGCCCGGATGTGGGTCGGCTGGCTCATGTACCGGCGGGCGAGGCTGATCACCTGGCCCGGCATGGTGGCCGAGAACAGCAGGGTCTGCCGCTTGGCCGGCAGCATGGTGATGATCTTCTCGACGTCGGGCAGGAAGCCCAGGTCGAGCATCTCGTCGGCCTCGTCCAGGACCAGCGAGCGGACCTTGGACAGGTTCATCTTCTTCTGCCCGGCCAGGTCGAGCAGTCGGCCCGGCGTGCCGACCACGATGTCGACGCCCTTGGAGAGCGCCTCCACCTGCGGCTCGTACGCCCGGCCGCCGTAGACGGCGAGGACGCGCACGTCGCGCACCTTGCCGGCGGTCTGGAGGTCGTTGGTGACCTGGGTGCACAGCTCGCGGGTCGGGACGACGATCAGCGCCTGCGGGAAGTCGGAGAGCTGCTCCTCGGTGGCCCGGCCGGCGTCCACGTCGGCGCGCACGGTGACCCGCTCGATCAGCGGGAGGCCGAAGCCGAGGGTCTTGCCGGTGCCGGTCTTGGCCTGGCCGATGACGTCGTGGCCGGTCAGCGCGACCGGGAGGGTCATCTCCTGGATGGGGAAGGGGTGGACGATGCCGACGGCCTCCAGGGCCTCGGCGGTCTCCGGGAGGACCCCCAGGTCCCGGAAGGTCGTCTTGATGGGTTCAGCGGTGGTGGACAGGGTGCTGCCTCTTCCGTGTGGAGGGGCCGAGAGCGAGCGGCGGACGGGCAGCCGCACGGCTGCGTACGGGCCTGGGAGGCCCTGATACAGCTGCGCGACGCACAACCGCGCCGGTCCCTGCGGCCGGCCGGTGCGCGCTGCCCCGGTGCGGGGGCGCGTCGCCGGCGGCGTCGGGGAAGGTTCCCGTGAGGGACCTGCGCGGGACCTCCGCCTCGGGGCGTGGTCTCGGCGGCCCTCGCTCGGCCACTGATGCGGTGCCAAGGCTTGAAGTCCAAGCCATGGTCGGAGCCGATCGGCTCTCCGACCGGGCATCCGCGTACATGAGGACCCGTGCTTCCGGTGCGGGCACGTCCGGTTGGACGGCGCCGCTACGGAGCGGGCTCGCGCGGGTTACCGAGACGGCGGTGACACCGTGCGAACACGACGGGGCTCCGTACCACCATACAGTCAGGCGACGACTCGAACACGTGACGCGTCTGACATTGCCCCCGGCAACTGCCGCCGGACCGGTCGTTCCGGCCGGTCACCGTGCGTGCCCGGTGACGGGGGAGCGGGCCGGGCGGGACTAAGGTGGCGGGTCATGGAGACCCATGGTGAGACGCAGGACACGGCGGCCGGCTCGATCGGGGACTGGGCCGCGTGCTCGGCCGAACCCGCCTACCGGGCGGCCGTGCTGGACCTGCTCGGCGCGCTCGCGTACGGCGAGCTGAGCGCCTTCGAGCGGCTCGCCGAGGACGCCAAGCTGGCGCCCGACCTCGCCGACAAGGCGGCCCTGGCCCGGATGGCCTCCGCCGAGTTCCAGCACTACCAGCGGCTGCACGACCGGCTGGCCGAGATCGGCGCGAACCCGCAGGAGGCGATGCGGCCGTTCGTCGAGCCGCTGGAGCTGTTCCACCGGATGACGGCGCCCTCCGACTGGCTGGAGGGCCTGGTCAAGGCCTACGTCGGCGACGCCATCGCGACCGACTTCTACCGCGAGGTGGCCGTCCGGCTGGACGACGACACCCGCGACCTGGTGCTCAGCGTCATGTCCGACACCGGCCACGCCCAGTTCGCCGTCGACAAGGTCCGCCAGGCCATCGAGGCCGACCCGCGGGCCGGCGGGCGGCTCGCCCTGTGGGGCCGGCGGCTGATGGGCGAGGCGCTCAGCCAGGCCCAGCGGGTGGTCGCCGAGCGCGACGCGCTGTCGAACCTGCTGGTCGGCGGCGTCCAGGTGCAGGGCTTCGACCTGGTCGAGGTCGGCAAGATGTTCAACCGGATCACCGAGGCGCACACCAAGCGGATGGCCGCCCTCGGCCTGGCCTCCTGACCCGCGTCCTCACGCCGTCCTGACGCCCGTCCCGACGCCCGGGGTCACACCGCCCGGTGCCGCCGCCGCGCGCGGTGGGCGCCGGGCCGGTGCGGGTGGTGCCGGTGCGCGGGGACGCGCCCGGCGGCGAGGTCCGGCCGGGCCAGCAGCGAGGTGAGCACGCCCGAGGCCACCGCCGCGACCGCGACGGACATCGCCGGGTAGCGCCCGTCCAGGCTGAAGTGCGCGACCACCCCGCCGACCAGCGCCGCCGCCAGCGCGGTGCCCAGTGTCACCCGCCGGGCGGCCCGGAAGTACGAGGGCAGGGCCAGCAGGGCGGCGCCGCCCGTGACCAGGCCGACCAGGGCGAAGGCGATCGACTCGACCAGCAAGGCTGCCTCCCGGGGGGAACGGGCGTGCGACACCGGCGTCGCACCTGTCGCCGTACCCCGTCCCACCCGGCCGTACACGCGACGGTGCCCCGCTCCCTCACGGGAACGGGGCACCGGAACGATCTCGCGCGCCGCCTCAGGCGGTGCCGAAGCCGACCTTGCGGACGGACGGCTCGCCGATCTCCACGTACGCCAGGCGCTCGGCCGGGACGATGATGCGGCGGCCGTGCTCGTCGGACAGCGCGAAGATCTTCTCCGAGCCCTCCAGAGCCTTGGCGACCGCGCTCTGGACCTCATCGGCAGTCTGCGAGCTCTCGATCACGATCTCGCGCGGCGCGTTCTGCACGCCGATCTTGACCTCCACGGCTTCCGTCCCTCCGGGTTTGCAGCCTCCACGCACGGGCACCGGACCGCCTGGGACAAGCGTTCGCGGCGACCGCGCCGTACGGCTTCACCATAGAGCACCGGATCACCGGCCCGGCGAAGGTCGGGTGATCGGCCCCGGTGGGCGGTGGGACTGTCCTACTGGGCGGCGCCCTCGCCGGCCTGGTCGCCCGGGTGCATCGGGAAGCCCTTCAGACCGCGCCAGGACAGGCTGGCGACCAGCCGGATCGCCTCGTCGCGCGGGATCTCCAGGCCCTGCGAGAGCCAGTACCGGGCGGTGATCTGGGCCAGGCCGCAGACCCCGGCGGCGAGCAGCTTGGACTCCGCCTCGGGCAGGTCGGTGTCCTCCTGGATCACCTTGCTGACCAGCGTCGCGCTCGCCTCGGAGGCCCGCTCGACCCGCTCGCGCACGGCCGGCTCGTTGGTCAGGTCCGACTCGAAGACCAGCCGGAAGGCACCGGACTCGCTGGAGACGTAGTTGAAGTACGCCTCCATGGTGTTGGCCACGCGCTGCTTGTTGTCGGTGGTCGCCGACAGCGCCTCGCGGGTCGCGTCGACCAGCGCGTCGCAGTGCTTGTCCAGCAGCGCCAGGTAGAGCTCCAGCTTCCCGGGGAAGTGCTGGTAGAGCACCGGCTTGCTCACCCCGGCGCGGTCGGCGATGTCGTCCATGGCGGCCGCGTGGTAGCCCTGGGCGACGAACACCTCCTGGGCGGCACCGAGCAGCTGTTCACGGCGGGCGCTTCGCGGCAGGCGGGCACCGCGCGGGCGCTCCTGCGCCTCCTGGATGGCCGTCACGGCGCTCCTCACTTCGGGTTCTGTCCGGGGCTGGCAAGAAGGCCGATTCTACTTTTCGGTAACCGCGCCCGCGTTCGGCGGAGGCGAGAAAAGACGATCGTCCTGGTTGTCAGGAGCCCACAATACGGCGCTGACCTCGGCGTCGGCAGTGGTGTGACGGAGGCAGCGGCCGACCGGACCGGCCCGGCTGCCCGTCGCGTCCGTCCGCGGGCCCGGCTCACTACCATCGTCCACCATGAGCAGCGCTGAGCGGCAGGTGCGTACGGTCGAGGTCCCGGGTGCGGTGCTCGCGGTGCACCGCCCGCCCGCGGACGGCGCCGCCGACGGGCGCGAGCCCGGGCTCTTCGTGCACGGCCTCGGCGGCTCGGCCGCCAACTGGGAGGCCCTGATGGGCCGGCTCTCCGCCGTGGTCGACGGCGAGGCCGTGGACCTGCCCGGCTTCGGCCGCTCCCACCCGCCCACCGACGGCAACCTCACCGTCTCCGGCCACGTCCGCGCGGTGATCGGCTACCTGGAGGCCTCCGGCCGCGGCCCGGTCCACCTGTTCGGCAACTCCCTCGGCGGCGCGGTCTCCGTCCGGCTGGCCGCCCTGCGCCCGGACCTGGTGCGCAGCCTCACCCTGGTCTCGCCGGCCCTGCCCGAGCTGCCGCCGCAGCACACCGCCTGGCCGACCGGCCTGCTCGCGGTGCCCGGGGTGCCCGCGCTGCTGCGCCGGCTGTCCGCGGGCGGGCGCGACGCCGAGGCCGCCACCGCGGACCTGCTGCGGCTGGTCTACGGCGACCCGGACGGCCTGAGCCCGACGGTCCGGGCCGAGGCGGTGGCCGAGTACCGGCGTCGGCTGGAGGTGCCGCACGCGATGCGGGCGCTGGCCGGTTCGGCCCGCGGCATCGTTTCGGCGTACACCGAGCGCGGCGAGCAGGCGCTGTGGCGGCAGGCCGAGCAGGTGAAGGCGCCGGTGCTCCTGGTGTACGGGCTGCGCGACCGGCTGGTCTCCTACCGCTCGGCCCGCCGGGCCTGCGAGGCCTTCGCGGACGCCCGGCTGCTGGTGCTGCCGGAGTCCGGGCACGTGGCGATGATGGAGCACCCCGACCAGGTCGCCCGGGCGGTGCGGGAGCTGATCGGGCGGGCCGGGGGCTGACCGCGGCGGGCCGGGCGGGCCGGGGGCTGACCGCGGCGGGCCGGGCGGGACTCGCGCGGGCGGCCGCGCATACCGCCCGGTAACGGCCCGGCTCCGGCCGAGGTCACTGCGGTTCACTCGATCAGGTGGCAGGCAGGCATGTGACCGATGGATCGGCCTGGGCCGGTCCTACCTTTCTGCTGTCGGACCGAACAGGTGTGGGGGAGTCGCGGCCGCCGGAGGAACCGGAGGGCGGCCGCGGCCGAGAGGTCCCGGCGGGTCGGGCCCGACCGCCGGAGCGGGCGGACGCCCGGGGGCGCGGAACGCGACGCTCCGGACCGGCCGTCCCCGCCGCCGGGCCGGGCGCCCCGGGCGACCGCTCGGACCGCCCGGAAATCCGTCGATCCGTCCGTGATCCCGCCCAGCGAATCCGCTCTGCCCCGGAGGTCTCCCGTGCGCGTTGCCCTGCTCACCGAGGGTGCTCGTCCGCATCCCCAGCGTGGCGCCGGAGACTGGTGCGACCGGCCGGCCGAGGGCCTGCCGGAGCACGAGTTCGCGTGGTACCGGCCGGCCGGGCCGCAGGGCCGGGACGCCGTCGAGCGGCCGTCGCCGGCCCGGTGCGGCGGGCACCGGGGGGCGCCGTGGGGGCGCCCGCCGGGCGGCCGGGCCCCGGGGGCGCGGCGCAGACGCCGGCACGCCGGGGCGTACGAGCAACTGCTGCGGGCCCTGGTGCTGCCGGGGGAGCGGGCCGGCTTCGGGCCCGGGCCGTACCGGCTGGCGGCGCTCGCCCGGGAGGACGGCACGCTGCCGGCCTTCCCGGCCTCAGGGCCCGCCCGCCGACCGCTGGTGCCCGCCCGCGATCCGGGCGCCCTGGCCGGGGCCTGCCCGCCGCCGCGGGACGAGGAGCGGCGTGGCCGGCTCGGGCCGGCCGGTCGGCCGCGGGCGCAGGAACGCTTCGCCGTGGAGCCGGTGATCGGCGCCTTCCGGGAGATCCACCCGGAGCTGGTCCCGCGGTACCCGGCCTTCCTCGGGGGCGGCGGCGCGGTCGCGGCGGCGCTGCCGGCGTACGCCGTGGTGGTGCTCGGCCGGGCCGACTCGCACCGCTGAGCGCCGTCCGTCGACCGCCCCCGTCGTCGACCGCCCCGACCCACCCCGGGATCCGCCGTGGATCCCCGCTTTCGTCCCGTTCGTCGAATTTCAGTCCGCCAGGTCGTCCCGAGCTGGCTTCGTGGAAGGACACCCCCGATGAGGGTGCTGCTGCTGGGCGCCGACGGCTTCATCGGCCGCCGGGTCACCGACCGTCTGCTGATGGACCAGGAGTTGCAGGTGACGGTGCTCGGCCGGCGCGACTCGGCCGACATCCGCTTCGACCTGACCACCGGGAGCCCGGGCGCGCTGGCCCGGTTCCTGGACGCGGTCGCGCCGCAGGTGGTGATCAACTGCGCGGGCGCCACCTACGGCAGCTCGCGGACCTTGATCCGGTCGAACACGCTGGCCGTCGCGACCGTCTGCGAGGCCATCCGGCGCAGCCGGGAGCCGGGCCGGCTGGTGCACGTCGGATCGGCCGCCGAGTACGGGCCGGTGCCCGGCGGGGTGCCGGTGTCCGAGCAGGCCGAACCGCGGCCGGTCGGCCCGTACGGGGTGTCCAAACTGGCCGGGACGGAGCTGGTGCTGGCCTCCGGGCTGGACGCGGCGGTGCTGCGGGTGTTCGACGTGGTGGGGCCGGGGGCGCCGACCGCGTCGCTGTTCGGGCGGCTCGCGGAGGGCCTGCGGCGGGCGCTGGAGCGGGACGAGCACCAGGTGCGGATGCCGGACCTGTCCGGATACCGGGATTTCGTGGACGTGCGGGACGTCGCGCGGGCCATCCAGGCGGCCGCGGTGTCGGCCGCCACCGGGGTGATCAACGTCGGCAGCGGACACGCCGTCCGGGCCCGGGACGCGGCCCAGCTGCTGGTGCGGGCCTCGGGCTTCGAGGGGACGATCGTCGAGGAGAACCGGCAGGTCCTGCTGCCGGCGCAGGCCGCCGGGGCGGGCAGCGACCACCTGCCGGGCCACCACCAGGGCGGCCACCACCCGGCCGCCCACCACCTGCCCGGGCACCGTCCGGAGGGGCACCGGCCGGAGGGCCGGCCCGCGCCGGGCGAGCCGGTGCCGTGGCGGCAGGCGGACGTGCGCACCGCCCGGGACCGTCTCGGATGGCGGACACAGGTGCCGCTGGAGGAGTCGCTCGGCGACGTCTGGCTGGAGACGGCCTGCCGGGTGTGAGCGCGCCGCGCGGTGCCCCGGGCCCGTCAACCACGGGCCCGGGGCGTTTTCCGGGGGTTTCCACCATCCGGCGCCGCTCGTCTCGTATGCCGGAATGGCTGTCTCGGAATAGCGGAAGGGCATGACACTGTTGGCCTAGAGAGCCACCCGCGTGGCGGAGCAACAACCCCACACCGAGGTTGGCCCTGGCCATCCGAACAAGACCCATCGGAGTCCCCGTGTCGTTGCCACCCCTGGTCGAGCCGGCCGCCGAGCTCACCGTTGACGAGGTCCACCGGTACTCCCGCCACCTGATCATCCCGGACGTGGGCATGGCGGGTCAGAAGCGGCTGAAGAACGCCAAGGTGCTGTGCGTCGGCGCCGGTGGCCTCGGCTCGCCCGCCCTCCTCTACCTGGCCGCCGCCGGTGTCGGCACGCTGGGCATCGTCGAGTTCGACGTGGTCGACGAGTCGAACCTCCAGCGCCAGGTGATCCACGGCCAGTCGGACATCGGCCGTTCCAAGGCGGAGTCGGCGCGGGACTCGGTCAAGGAGATCAACCCGTACGTCGACGTGGTGCTGCACCAGGAGCGCCTCGACAACTCCAACGTCATGGAGATCTTCTCCGGCTACGACCTGATCGTGGACGGCACCGACAACTTCGCCACCCGGTACCTGGTGAACGACGCCGCGGTGCTGCTCGGCAAGCCGTACGTGTGGGGCTCGATCTACCGCTTCGACGGCCAGGCCAGCGTGTTCTGGGCCGAGCACGGCCCCTGCTACCGCTGCCTCTACCCGGAGGCCCCGCCGCCGGGCATGGTCCCCTCCTGCGCCGAGGGCGGCGTGCTGGGCGTGCTGTGCGCGTCCATCGGCTCGATCCAGGTCAACGAGGCGATCAAGCTGCTGGCCGGCATCGGCGACCCGCTGGTCGGCCGGCTGATGATCTACGACGCCCTGGAGATGAACTACCGCCAGGTGAAGGTCCGCAAGGACCCGAACTGCGCCGTCTGCGGCGAGAACCCGACGGTCACCGAGCTGATCGACTACGAGGCCTTCTGCGGCGTCGTGTCGGACGAGGCGCAGGCCGCCGCCGCCGGTTCGACCATCACCTCGCAGCAGCTCAAGCAGTGGCAGGACGACAAGGAGGACATCTACCTCATCGACGTCCGCGAGCCCGGTGAGTACGAGATCGTCAACATCCCCGGCGCGGTGCTGATCCCGAAGAACGAGTTCCTGCTGGGCGACGCGCTGGAGAAGCTGCCGCAGGACAAGAAGATCGTGCTGCACTGCAAGTCGGGCGTGCGCTCGGCCGAGGTGCTGGCCGTGGTCAAGGCCGCGGGCTTCGGCAACGCCGTCCACCTGGGCGGCGGCGTGCTCGGCTGGGTGAACCAGATCGAGCCGCACAAGCCGGTCTACTAGGCCCTGTCCGGCCGGAAGACGCTCAACGGAGGAGGGCCCGCCGTCCGGCGGGCCCGCCACCCTGCGTGCGGGCCCCCCCCGGGGGGGGGGGTCGGCGGGGCCCCGGGGGGGTATTAACCTATTGACGGGCCCGCCGGGGTGGGGGGGGAGGAA
>NZ_JBHTWX010000142.1:0-21557 GCF_042792155.1 Kitasatospora sp. NPDC056651
GGCCCCGCGATTCCCGCGGGGCCGCCGTTCGGCGTTAGATTGTGTCGTACTGACGAAAAGGGGAGAGCGATGGACGAGCAGAGCCGCCGGCGGATCGCCGACGTGGCGGAGGAGTGGGAGGTCCGGGCGAGCGGGACCCCGTTCCAGGGCAAGGTCACCGGGGTGCGCAGCGAGGAGGTCCGGATGCCCGACGGCAGCTGGGCCCGCCGCGACTACCAGACCCACCCCGGTTCGGTCTCGGTGCTCGCCCTGGACGACGAACAGCGGGTGCTGGTGCTGCGCCAGTACCGCCACCCGGTGCGCCAGCGGCTGTGGGAGCTGCCGGCCGGCCTGCTCGACGTGCCCGGTGAGAACCCGTGGCACGCCGCGCAGCGCGAGCTGTACGAGGAGGCGTACTGCAAGGCCGGCACCTGGCGGGTCCTCGCCGACTACTACACCTCCCCGGGCGGCACCGACGAGGCGCTGCGGATGTTCCTGGCCACCGACCTGGCGCCGGCCGAGGGCGAGCGCTTCGCGGCCGAGGGCGAGGAGCAGGAGATCGAGGTGCGCTGGGTGCCGGTGCCCGAGCTGATCGGGCTGATCCAGGCCGGGGAGCTGCACAACCCGACGCTGGTCACCGGCACCCTGGCGGTGCACGCCGCGCTCACCGGCCCGGGCGGGCTGGACGCGCTGCGCCCGGCGGACTCGCCCTGGCCGGCCCGGCCGTTCGAGGCCTGAGCCGGCCGGCCGTGCGAGGGGCGAGCCGGCCGGTGCCCGTCCACTCGCGTTGAGTCGTTGGGGTGATTTGCGGATTCGTACGACCGGATGTCACCTCGGCTGAGCCGGACGGTCGAACTACGCTTCGCAGACAGGGCGCCCGTCCCGGGCCGCCTCCGCTGACCCCCGGAGGCTGGGCACCGGATGCCGGGCGTCGGATGCCGAGCGCGGGACGACGTCGGGAGTGGCACGGGTGGCAAGGAAGACGGCGACGATGGACCCCGGCCCCGGCACGCCCGCCGGGGCCGTCCCGGGCCTGGAGCGGCTGCCGGCCGGGCCCGCGCTCTTCGTCGGGCGGCGGGCCGAACTGGCCGCGCTGCGGGCGGCCGCCGCCCGTCCGGCGAGCGGGCGCTGCCCGGTGCTGGTGCTGGCCGGGCGTCCCGGCTCCGGGCGGACCTCGCTGGCCGCCCGCTTCGCCCGTACCGTCGCCGCCGACTATCCCGACGGCGTGCTGTTCGTCCGGCTGTCCGCCCCGGACGGCGGCCGGATGCCGCCCGCCCGGGCCGCCCGGCTGCTGCTGGAGCAGCTCGACCCGCAGGGCGCCGTACCACTGCCCGGAGCGGGGGAGGACGGGCGGGACGAGCCGGGCTGCGTGGCGCTGCGCGAGGCGCTCGAAGGGCTGCGGGTGCTGGTCGTGCTGGACGACGTCCGGGACGCCGGGCAGGTGTGGCCGCTGCTCGCCGACGAGCCCGGCTGTCTGGTGCTCGCCACCACGGCCGGGCCGCTCACCGGGATCGAGGACATCGACCCGGTGATCCTCGGCGGGCTGGACCGGCAGGCCTCCGGCGAGCTGCTGGCCGACCTGGTCGGCGGCACCCGGATCTCCTGCGATCCGGTCGGCGGGGCCGACCTGGCCGAGGCGTGCGCCAGCCGGCCGGCGGCGCTGCGGCTGATGGCGGGGTGGCTGCGCGGGAACCCGAAGACCGCGGTGACGGACGCGGCGCGTGAACTCAGCCGGGTGGTGGGGGAGGAGACGGGGGCCACGGGGGCCACGGCGGTCACCGGGGCTGCTGGGGTCGCTGGGGCCACCGGGGCGGGGTCGGGGTCGGCGGGGGCGGCCGGGTCGGCGAAGAAGGGGGTGGAGCGGGAGCAGGAGAGGGGACAGCAAAGGGGACAGGACAGGGGGCGGAAGAGGGGACAGGACAAGGGGCGGGAGAAGGTGGCCGCGACGTCCGGGCCGGTGCGGGGCGCGACGGGGAAGGGCACGACGGGGAAGGGCACGACGGGGAAGGCCGCGCCGATGGAGGGCGGTCCCCGCGAGAAGGGGGAGGAGGGCGCGGACTCCTCCGGCGCCGGGACGGCCGGTGACCCGGCGGCCTGGGTGAAGCCCGGTCCGGAGCCGGCCGAGCCGGTGCCCGTCCCCGACAACGACCCGCTGCTCGGCGCCTTCACCCTGCTGTACCGCGGGCTGCCGGCCGCCCAGGCGAGGATGCTGCGCACCCTCACCCTGGCCCCGTCGCAGACCGCCGACCCGCGCACCGCCTCCGCCCTGGTCGGCTGCCCCGCGCCGGACGCGGCCGCGACGCTGGCCGCGCTGGCCGAGCGGGAGCTGCTCGGGGAGGAGGCGCCGGCCGCCGACGGCACGCCGCGCTACCGGGTGCCCGGCCGGCTCTACCCGCGGCTGGTCCGGCTGCGCGAGCGGGAGGACCGGCCCGCCGAGACCGAGCTCGCCCGGGCCCGCCTGCTGGAGCGGCTGGTCCGGCTCGCCGAGTCGGCCCGGGCACTGCTCGACCCGGCGGCCGGCCCCGGGCCCGACCCGCTGCCGGCCCCGCTGCGGCTCCACTCGGCCGAGCACGCCCGGGAGTGGCTGCTCGGCGAGCGGGAGCTGCTGCTCGGCGCGGTGGCCGACGCGATCGGCCAGGGCGACCTGGACGGCTCGGCCGGGCGGCTGGTCACCGCGCTGCTGCGGGCGCTGCCGCTGACGGGAGCGGCCGCGCCCACTGACCTGTACCGGCTGCACGAGCTGGTGCTGACCGTCGCCGAGCGCAACGGCCGCCCCCGCCGGGCCTCGGCCGCGCTGCTCAACCTGGGCGACCTCCAGGCCGCGGCGGGCCGCTGGGAACGGGCCGCCGGGCACTACCGGGCCGCCCTGGAACACGCCCGGACGGCCGACGACGAGCCGCTCTGCGCCCGGGCCCTGGAGAGCGCGGCGAACTGCCACCGGGCGCTCGGCGACGCGGTGCGTGCCGCCGACTGGTACGGGCGGGCGCTCGGCTTGCGGCAGGCACTCGGGGACCACGCGGCCGAGGCCCGGCTGCTCGCCCGGGTCGCCGAGGCGCACACCGCGCAGCGCCGCTTCGACGAGGCCGACCGGGAGTACCGGGCAGCGCTCGCGGTGCTGCGCCGGCTGGGCGACGAGCGCGGCCTCGAGGCCGTCGGGGCTGCCCTCATGGACCTGCGGGAACGCGTCGACGCCGGGTGGTGATGGGCGTTCCGGGAGTATTGTCGAATATGCCCGGTTGGAACGTCTTTGGTGGGTAAGTCGCAGGGGAAGCCTACGAACCTGCCAATGTGTGCGGGAAAATTATTCACTTTGGAAGGCTGACACGCCGACTGGGCTTCATTACACTCGGACTCAGTCGCGCAGCGATCCCCGCCCCGGGCTGCCCGGAGGCTCCCCACGTGCGCGTCGCCCACCGGTCTTCTCCGGTCGGGACCCCCATGGCAAGAGGACGTGTTCAGTCGTGAAGGTCGGCATCCCCCGCGAGGTCAAGAACCACGAGTACCGCGTGGCCATCACGCCCGCCGGCGTGCATGAGCTGGTCCGCAACGGACACGAGGTCTACATCGAGGACAACGCCGGTGTCGGCTCCTCGATCCCCAACGAGGAGTACGTGGCCGCCGGCGCCACGATCCTCCCCACCGCCGACGAGGTGTGGGCCACCGCGGACCTGCTGCTGAAGGTCAAGGAGCCCATCGCCTCCGAGTACCACCGGCTGCGCAAGGGTCAGACCGTCTTCACGTACCTGCACCTGGCGGCCGACCGGCCCGGCACCGACGCGCTGATCGCCTCGGGCACCACCGCCATCGCGTACGAGACCGTCCAGCAGGCGAACGGCGCGCTGCCGCTGCTCGCCCCGATGTCCGAGGTCGCGGGCCGACTGGCCCCGCAGGTCGGCTCGTACCACCTGATGCGCCCGGCCGGCGGCCGCGGCACCCTGCCGGGCGGCGTGCCCGGCACCCACCCGGCCAAGGCCGTCGTCATCGGCGGTGGCGTCTCCGGCTGGCACGCGGCCACCATCGCCGTCGGCATGGGTTACGAGGTGACCCTGCTGGACCGCGACATCAACAAGCTGCGCGAGGCCGACCGCATCTTCGGCACCAAGGTCAAGACCATCGTGTCGAACGCCTTCGAGCTGGAGAAGGCCGTCCTGGAGGCCGACCTGGTCGTCGGTGCCGTGCTGATCCCGGGCGCCAAGGCCCCGAAGCTGGTCACCAACGAGCTGGTCTCCCGCATGAAGCCGGGCTCCGTGCTGGTCGACATCGCCATCGACCAGGGCGGCTGCTTCGAGGACTCGCACGCCACCACGCACGACGACCCGACCTTCAAGGTCCACAACTCGGTCTTCTACTGCGTGGCCAACATGCCGGGCGCCGTCCCGAACACCTCCACCTACGCGCTGACCAACGCCACCCTGCCGTACGTGCTGGAGCTGGCGAACCGCGGTTGGAAGGAGGCGCTGCGCCGCGACGCCGCGCTCGCCAAGGGCCTGAACGTGCACGAGGGCCAGATCACCTTCCCGGCCGTGGCCGAGGCCTTCGGCCTGGAGTCGGTCTCCCTGGAGAGCGTGCTCGCCTGAATCCCCTGACCGCACGGCGGTCGTTCGCCCCCGACCCGATCCGTTCGGGCCGGGGGCTTCGCCGTGCCCGTGAACGGCGGGTGGAGTGGGCGGGTCGCTCTGTCGTCAATATCCGTCGGTCATGTCACCCGCCCGCAGAAACGTCGGGGCCGTTGGCCCTCTCATCCCTTGACAGCAGCCCGCTCGATAGTCGACACATCCTGCCGACTACCGTGGATTGTGTTGCTGCGAACGCCTTGAACGGCCTAGAGTCGCAAACCGTCGGCATGCTGCCACGCTGACGAATCGACATAGAGTCCTGGATGCCCAAGGAGGTAAGACGACTTGTGAATGAGTCGACAATTGCTCCCGGGGGTGGTCAGCCAGGACTGGCGGAGCTCACCGCCGGCCAGCCGAGTGAGGAGCCCGGGGCCCGGCAGCCCTCCGTGGGCTCGGCCGAGGTCGGCTCGGTCGCACTCCGTACTTTCGAAGCACGCCAGAACACAGCACAGGTGACCACGGTGACCGATCACGACACCGACTTGGCGGCCTACGGCCTGGCCTACGGCGAGTTCGCCTACGGCGCCTACGACGACCCGGACGCCGAGTACGAGCCGGACCCGGAGTACGCCGCCACGCTGGCCCCCGACGCCGCGCGCCAGCGCCGCGAGCGGGTCGGTCCGACCGGCCGTCCGCTGCCGTACTTCCCGATCCCCGCGCCGGTCGCCGAGCACGGCCCCGCCCAGATCATCGCCATGTGCAACCAGAAGGGCGGCGTCGGCAAGACCACGTCGACTATCAACCTGGGCGCGGCGCTGGCCGAGTACGGCCGCCGGGTGCTGCTCGTCGACTTCGACCCGCAGGGCGCTCTCTCGGTCGGCCTCGGCGTCAACCCGATGGAGCTCGACGTCACCGTCTACAACCTGCTCATGGAGCGGGGCCTGACGGCCGATGAGGTGCTGCTCAAGACGGCCGTGCCGGGCATGGACCTGCTGCCGTCCAACATCGACCTCTCCGCCGCCGAGGTGCAGCTGGTCAGCGAGGTGGCCCGGGAGTCCGCGCTGGCGCGCGCCCTGAAGCCGCTGCTGCCCGACTACGACTACGTCATCATCGACTGCCAGCCCTCGCTGGGCCTGCTGACGGTCAACGCGCTGACCGCCGCTCACAGCGTGATCGTCCCGCTGGAGTGCGAGTTCTTCGCGCTGCGCGGTGTCGCGCTGCTCACCGAGACCATCGAGAAGGTGTGCGAGCGGCTCAACCCCGAGCTGCGCCTGGACGGCATTCTGGCCACCATGTACGACTCGCGCACCGTGCACAGCCGCGAGGTGCTGGCGCGCGTCGTCGAGGCGTTCGGCGAGCACGTCTTCCACACCGTCATCGGGCGGACCGTGCGCTTCCCGGAGACCACCGTCGCCGGCGAGCCCATCACGACGTACGCGACCAACTCGGTCGGTGCCGCCGCCTACCGCCAGCTCGCCAGGGAGGTGCTCGACCGGTGCCGCCCCGCCGAGTGAGTCTCCCGGGTGCCGACGAGCTGTTCCGGACCACCGGAGGGATGGCGCTGTCGCCCTCCCTCGCGCCGCGTCCGGCCGCCGAGGCATCCAGACCGGAGACCGCGCGGACCGTCAACGGCCCGGACGGCGCCGAGGGCGCCGAGTCCGCCCAGGGGGCCCGGGACGAGCGGCAGGTGACGCCGGAACAGCAGGCGGCCGCCACCGTGCCGGCGCCCGCGCAGCGGCCCGGCGCGGCCGTCGGGCCCGCTCCCGCCGGCGGCACCGCCGCGGCCGGGAAGACCGTCCAGGGCGGCCGTGGAGCCGGGGCCGCCCCGGCGGCCCGGACGCACCAGGGCGCCGCGGAGGAGCAGGCCGGTGCCGCCGGGCGCGCCCGGCCGCGCGGCCGCGCGCCGCGCCGGCCCAGCGGGCGCGAGCGGCACGACGAGAAGATCACGGTGTACGTGTCCGCCGAGGAGCTCATGGACCTGGAGCACACCCGGCTGGTGCTGCGCGGTGAGCACGGCCTGGCCGTGGACCGCGGGAGGATCGTCCGGGAGGCCATCGCGGTCGTCCTGGCGGACCTGGAGCAGCGCGGTGAGGCCTCGATCCTGGTCCGGCGGTTGCGCGGGCGCTAGGGGCGCGCGCGGGCGGTCGGGGCCGGTCGGGAGGGCGCGGGCCGTCGGGGAGGGCGTGAGGGTCGGCCCGAGCGCCGCCGGGGCCGTGGGCCGGGCGTGGGGAGACCGCCGGGTGGTCGGCAGCGCCGGACGGTGCCGGGAGGGCGTCGGCAGCGCCGGGAAGGGGCCGGGAGGCGTCGGCCGGGACCGGACCGCGGTCGCGGGGCCGAGGGGTCGAGGCCGGCGGCCGTGGCGGCCGTTGGAGGAGGTTTCCCGGGGCCTTGGGCGTGGGTGGGCACCGAGAGGGGCTTCGCAGGGGCTCGTGGACGTCCGGGGGAACGTCGGACGGTGCCCGGCGGGCGGCGTGTCGGTGGCCCCCGGGGCGGGGCCGGGGCCGGGGACGGGTGAAGATGGACCGTCATGCCCAGGACCGCCGAACCAGCCGCCACCGCCGCGAGCGCGACCGAGAACGAGTCGCGGGACGGCTTCCGGGTACGACTGGACAACTTCGAGGGCCCCTTCGACCTGCTGCTCAGCCTGATCGTCAAGCACAAGCTGGACGTCACCGAGGTGGCGCTGGCCACCGTCACGGACGAGTTCATGGCGCACATCCGGGCGATGGGCCCGGACTGGGACCTGGACGCGGCGACCGAGTTCCTGGTGGTGGCCGCCACCCTGCTCGACCTCAAGGCCGCCCGGCTGCTGCCCGTGGCCGAGGTCGAGGACGAGGCGGACCTGGCCCTGCTGGAAGCCCGTGACCTGCTGTTCGCGCGGTTGCTCCAATACCGCGCGTACAAGCGGGCGGCGGCGGTCCTCGGCGAGCGCTGGGCGGCCGAGCTGCTGCGCCGGCCCCGGAGCGCCGCCCTGGAGCCCCGGCACGCGGAGCTGCTGCCCGAGGTGGTCATCGGCATCGGGACGCGCCGGTTCGCCGAGCTGGCGGCCAAGGCGATGGAGCCCAGGCCCGCGCCGGTCGTCTACGTGGACCACATCCACACCCCGCCGGTCAGCGTGCGGGAACAGGCCGGACTGGTGGTCGGGCTGCTCACCGAACTGGGCGAGGCCTCGTTCCAGCGGCTGGTCGAGGACGCGCCGGACGACCTGGTGGTGGTCGCCCGCTTCCTCGCGCTGCTGGAGCTGTACCGGGAGCGGGTGCTCGCCTTCGAGCAGCAGGAGGCGCTCGGCGAGCTGCGGGTGCGCTGGGTGGCCGAGGAGGGCCGGGGTGTGGTCGAGGTGACGGACGAGTTCGACCGGCCGGTGGGTGAGCGGCCGGTGGGCGAGGGGTCGGCGGGTGAGGGCGTGCGAGGGGCCGAGGAGGGCGAGCGGCGATGAGCGGTGGGAGCGAGGGCGGGAGGCCGGTCCGGCGTCCGCTGGGGCTGCCGGGAGGGCCGGGACGGCCGCGGGCCGAGGAGTGGCTGGAGCCGGCCTTCGAGCTGCTGCCGGACCGGGTGGAGTCGGCCGCGGTGGAGTCGGCTGGGGTGGAGTCGGCGGCGTCGGCCGGGGCGTCCGGTGGGGGTGTGCCGGCCGAGGAAGCGCGCGTCGTGCACCAGAAGCCGGCCCCGTCGACTTCCGGTGCCGGGATCACCGGGGGAACCGAGGGAGGCGCCGATGCCGGGCTGCGCGTCGAGCTGGAGGCCGTCCTGATGGTCGCCGACGAGCCGGTGGCGGAGGAGCGGCTGGCCGGGGTGCTGGAGCGGCCGCGGGCCGAGATGGCGGCGGCGCTGCGCGAGCTGTCCGCCGAGTACACGGCCCAGGGCCGCGGTTTCGACCTTCGGCTGGTCGCCGGCGGCTGGCGGTTCTACAGCCGGGACACCTGCTCCGCGGCCGTCGACCGCTTCCTCCTGGACGGCCAACAGGCCCGGCTCACCCAGGCCGCGCTGGAGACCCTGGCGGTGGTCGCCTACCGGCAGCCGGTGTCCAGATCGCGGGTTTCCGCCGTCCGCGGTGTGAACTGTGACGGCGTGGTGCGTACCCTGGTACAGCGAGGACTGGTGGAAGAGGCCGGATCCGAGCCCGAAACAGGTGCGATCCTGTATCGGACGACGAACTACTTCCTGGAACGGATGGGGCTCCGCGGCCTGGACGAGCTGCCGGAGCTCGCTCCCTTCCTGCCCGAGGTCGACGACGTGGAAGCGGAGTCCCTGGAGGGCACGATGATCGCGGAGGCGGTCGCCGCCGCTGCCGCGCAGGCCGCGGACGGCAGTGGCGAGGCCGGTCGGGCCGGGCCCGATCGGTAGGGGGCGGTGAGGTCGGCCGAAACGACCGCACATCCCAGACGGAACGACGTACGGACACTTTGATGCGTAGCAGTGGCAACGGCAGGAACAGCAGCGGCGGCGGGAGCGGTCGCGGCGGACAGGGCGGGGGCCGGGGCGGCGGCTCCTATGGCGGCGGCGGCCGCGGGGGCTCGGGCTCCGGCTCGGGTTCGCGCGGGGGTTCGTACGGTGGCGGCGGCTCCTACGGCGGCGGCGGCCGCGGCGGCTCCGGCTCGGGCTCCGGCTCGGGTGCCGGTTCGCGCGGCGGTTCGTACGGCCGTGACGACCGGCGGGACCGCCGGGACGACCGCCGGGACGACCGGCGCTACCCGGACCGCCCGCTGCGGCCCGAGGAGCGCAAGTACGACCGCCCCGAGTACGGCGGCGGCCCCAACGCCACCCCGGCCCGCGGCGGCTTCTCCGGCCGGCGCCCCGGCCCGGCCCCGCGTCCGCGCCGTGAGGGCCAGGGCGCCCCGGGCGACCCGCGCCGCCAGCCGCAGCGCTCCCGCGAGCTCCAGGCCAAGATCGAGGACGCCGTCCTCGCCCGGCATGACAAGCCGGCCGTCAAGCTGCCCAAGACCTTCGGCGAGCCCGAGGGCGAGCGCCTCCAGAAGGTGCTGGCCCGGGCCGGTGTCGGCAGCCGCCGCGCCTGCGAGGAGCTGATCGAGCAGGGCCGGGTCGAGGTCAACGGCAAGCGCGTCACCGAGCAGGGCAAGCGGGTCGACCCGCAGAAGGACGAGATCAAGGTGGACGGCCTGACCGTCGCCACCCAGTCCTACCTGTTCTTCGCGCTGAACAAGCCGGCCGGCGTGGTCTCCACCATGGAGGACCCGGACGGCCGTCAGTGCCTGGGCGACTACGTGACCAACCGGGAGACCCGGCTGTTCCACGTCGGGCGCCTGGACACCGAGACCGAGGGCATCATCCTGCTCACCAACCACGGCGAGCTGGCCCACCGGCTGACCCACCCGCGCTACGGCGTGACCAAGACCTACCTGGCCGCGATCCAGGGTCCGATCCCGCGCGACCTGGGCAAGCAGCTGGCCCAGGGCGTGGAGCTGGAGGACGGCTACGCGCGCGCCGACAGCTTCAAGGTGATCTCCAACGTCGGCAAGAACTACCTGGTCGAGGTGACCCTGCACGAGGGCCGCAAGCACATCGTCCGCCGGATGCTGGCCGAGGCCGGCTTCCCGGTCGAGAAGCTGGTGCGCACCCACTTCGGCCCGATCGCCCTGGGTGACCAGAAGTCGGGCTGGCTGCGCCGCCTGACCAACCCGGAGGTCGGCCAGCTGATGCGCGAGGTCGGGCTGTAGGCCCCGTCCGCGCTCCCGGCCCCCGGCCGGACCGTCGGAGCCCCCGGCCGCACTCGTCGCGGCCGGGGGCTCCGGTGTTTCCGGGGCCGGGCGGCGATCGGCTCCCGGGGCGCCGGAGTCCGGGGCGGGCGCGGGAGCCGGGGGCCCGGGTGGGACGGGTGGGCGTCCACGTTTCGGACGGGGTCTGTGAGCCGGGACGCAACCGCTGGTCACGGCCTTGTCAGCGTCATGATCCGTGGCCGAGGATGGCCACCGGGCGACCACTGCGCGGTGTGGCGGGACCGTGCCAGAACGGGCGTACCGGTTGGGGCGGAACCGGGCCGACAGGGCCCGGGCCGACAGCGGAAACGGGCTAGCAGGGGGAGAGGCGTCGTGTCCGATGCAGCACTGGGGCGGGCCGGCGGACAGGCCCTCGGCGCACTGGGACTGGCGGAGCCGGACGGGCAGGTCTACGCGGCGCTGGTGGCCAGTCCGCAGTCCACGGCGGAGGAGCTGGCGGAGAGCTGCGGGCTGACGTTCCAGCAGAGCGTGCGCGCCCTGGACCGGTTGGCGCAGCAGGGCATGGCCACCCGGGCGCCGGTGGACCGGCACCGCTACCTGCCCGTCCCCCCGGACGTCGCGATCGGCACTCTGATCGGGCACCGGGAGTCCGAGCTGCGCTACGCCCGGGCCGAGATGCACCGGCTGATGGACGCGTTCCGGGAGGCTTCGCGGTACACCGATCCGGCGCACTCGGTGGAGGTGCTCACCGGGGGCGAGGCGATCGCCCAGCGGCTGGAGCACATCACCGAGACCAGCCAGTACCAGGTGCGCGGTTTCGACCGTCCGCCGTACATCCAGGACCCGGTGGCGCCGTTGTCCCTGCAACGCCGGCGGCTGCGCGAGGGCGTGCGGTTCCGGACGATCTACGACCGGGAGGCGGTGGCCTGGCCGGGGAGGCTGGAGAAGAACATCCTGGTCGGTGTCGCGGACGGCGAGGAGGCGCGGGTCCGGCCGACGTTGCCGATGAAGATGATCATCTCGGATGACCGGATGGCGATCATCCCGATCAGTGTCGGCGACAGCGTGCTGGACGCCGCGTACGTGATCCACCCCTCGGCGCTGCTCCAGGCGCTGGACACGCTGTTCGAGGCGGAGTGGGAGCGGGCGGTCCGGCTGCAGTCGGCGATCGGCACGGGGGACGCCTCGCCGGAGCCGGAGGCCGACCACCGCAAGCTGCTGGGCCTGCTGGCGGCCGGGCTCACCGACGAGTCGATCGCACGTTCGCTCGGCTGGAGCGCCCGGACCACCCAGCGCCGGCTCCAGAGCCTGATGCGCTCGCTGGGCGCCACCACCCGCTTCCAGGCCGGGATGGCGGCCCGGGAGCGGGGGTGGCTGTAGGGATTGTTATGACTGCGTGCGGTGGTGTGCCGCTCCGGTGCCCGTGAGCGTCGGGAATTGTTATGACTGCGTACGGGGCGAGAGGGGCCGGTGCTCTTGAGCGTCGGAATTGTTATGACTGCGTGCGGTGGTGTGACGCCCCGGAGTCCATGGGTGTCCGCGATGTTGTGACAATTCCCGTGTTCGGTGGGAACGGCAGGAACCGCCGGAGCCGAGCCAATAGCGGGAAGCGCGGGAACCCTCGGAGTCCCGGGGACGCGTGAACCTCGGGAATTGTCATAACTTTCCGCTCCCGCCCCGTCAGCTCCAGGGGCTGAGCGAGGCCCAGCGGCCGTCCGCGCCGCGCTCGACCTTCTCCAGGCCGACCACGGCGGTGCGGTTCAGCCGCCCGTAGATGTGCGGGAACAGCAGGCCGGGGGTGGCCCCGGGCGGCGGGGCGCCGTGCGGAGCCTCCCACTTGACCATCGGCTCCACCAGTGACTCCTCGATCAGCAGCACCATCAGTGGGTCGGGGGTCTCGGCGAAGAAGGCGTTGGCCACCGCGAGCGCCGTCTGCTCGTCCGCCGAGCAGTGGATGAACCCGTCGGTCAGCAGCGACGCGGTGGCGTACGGTCGGCCGGGGTCGGCCAGCCAGTCGTCCAGGGGTGCGAGGTGGAGGATCATGGTTCCTTTTCTACCCGTTGTCTCCGGTTTGGTCCTGAGCGGCCGTCACCGGCACGGTGGTGTCCGCCGCCGTGCCGTGCGAAGTGGTCCGCGGGGCGGTCAGAGCCCGGCCACCCTGGCGGAGGCGGACACCTCGTAGACCAGGGTGAGTGTGCGCCGGGCGCCCGGGGCGAGCGGGACCTCCCAGCGCACGATGCCCTCGGCGTCGAAGGCGTCCGGCGCCGGAGAGCACTCCTCCTTGCGCAGCCGCACCTCGACCGCGGACACCTCGGAGACCGGCACCCGTTCGCGCACCGTGACGATCCGCTCGTCGTGCTCCTCCGGGCCGGAGAAGCGGGACAGGTGCAGCCGGACCGTCCGGCTGGCGGTCTGGCGGCCGGTGAGGGTGGCGGTGGTCTGACGCTCCTCCGTCTCACGAACCACCCGGTAGCCGTCCGAGCTGCCGAAGGACAGCTCGGCGTCGGCGCCGGCGGCGGTGAAGCGCAGCTCGCCACGGCCGGAGAAGCCGCTGCCGCGGACCAGCTCGACCGGGCCGGACAGCAGCGGGTACCCGGCCGCGTTGCGGAACCGGACCACCTGGGTGACCAGTGGGGACAGCTCCGGCGCGCAGGCGTACTCGCTGCCCGCCGGGCCGGTGAAGGCGCCGAGCGGCACCCGGTGCGCGCGGCCGTCGCAGGGCACGGTAGCCGGGGCGGGGGCGGTCAGCACCCGGACCTCGCCGCCGTCGTCCACGCCCGGCACCCGGGAGGCCGGGCCGAGAGCGGCGACCGCCTCCTCGCGCAGCTCGACCCCGACCGTGCGGCGCTCCTCGTCGGTGCGCTCGCGCAGCACCAGGACGTCCTCGGCGACCGCGGGCGGATCGGTGGCGAGGGCGGAGCGGGCGGTGGAGAAGGTGAGCCGGGCGTTTGTCCAGTCCTCGCCGGTCCGCTGCCAGACCACCGCCTCCGACTCCAGCCGGAGCTCGGCGCCGTCCAGGGTCGCCCGGTAGGAGGGCCGCCACAGTGCGCAGGGCACCAGGTGCGAGACGGCCAGCTCGGCGGGGCCGGGCCGCGCGGCCTCGACGGTGAGCTCCAGGTGGGCGGTCAGCTCGGCCGGGTCCTCCTCGGCCTCGTCCAGGGCGGTCAGGGCCTGTGAGCGCTCCTCCTCCAGACGGCGCAGCCGGGAGTGGGTGGCGCGCAGCTCCTCGCCGTAGCGCTCGCGCTCGGCGTCGACCCGGCCAAGCTCGCGGGCCCAGCGGTTGGGTTCGAGTTCGCCGAGGCCGGCGCCCTCGCCGATCTCGCGCAGCAGGTCGGCGGAGAGCTGGGCGAGCAGCGCGAGCCGGGCCTCCAGGCGGGCCCGGGTCTGGTCGGCGAGGCGGCTCTCGGCGTCGAGCCGGTGCAGCCGGTGGCGCAGTTCGGAGTCCTCCGGGCCGGGCGGCAGCGGGGCGCGCGGAGTCCAGCCGCGCACCAGTCGGGCGTCCAGGACGCGGAAGCCGTCGGTGATGGACTCGGCGCGCAGGGTGCGGTCGACGGCGAGAGCGGTGAGAGGGCCGAGGCGCAGTCGCTGTACGCCCGCCGCGAGCTCGACCGTCGTGGTGCGCTCGACATGGCCGCGGTCCTCCAGGCAGGTCACGGCGGTGACGGGAAGGGGAAGGGTCTCGACGGTCATCGCTCAGTTCCTCCGGTTTCCGCCGACGATGGCCTTTCCGGCCGGGATCTTGATCAGGTAGCCGCCGTCCAGCTCGACGCGGCCGCCCGGCGGCAGGTCGACCCGCCAGAGCCGGGTGCTGGGCGGGCAGTCCGGCGTGGAGTCGGTCGGGGCGTGCCAGCCGCCCCGTTCCTCGATCCGGATCTCGGCGTCGGAGGTGACCGGCACCCGCTCGCGGACCTCCACCGTGACGGGGCGTCCGAGCCGGTTCGCCAGTTGGACGTGCACCCGGTGGTCGAGGACGGTGCTGTTGCCCTTCAGCATGCCGGTGGTCGACTCGTGCAGCTCGGTGCGGCGCGCCACCTCGACGCTCTCGGCGACGCCGATGCCGAGCCGCCGGGGGCCGCCGGGCGCCAGGGTGGGCAGGGCGGCGGTGAGCAGGAACTCGTCGTCCACGGTGACCTCGACCGGCCCGGCCAGGACGGCCTGGTCGCTGCGGTTGGCGAGGACCAGGGTCGCGTACACCTTCTCCTCGACGGCGGGGACGGTGACGTACTCGGGGCGGACGGCGAGCGGGATCTCGCCGACGGTGACGGTGTGCCAGGTGCCGTCGGACGGGATGTCGGCGGGGGCGGTGGCGTCGAAGCGGTGGTCGAAGGAGCCGGCCGACTCGCGGGGCGGGACGGCGTGGCGGGGCAGGGCGAGGTCGCGGACCCGTGCTCCGCCGTCGCCGCCGGGCAGCGCCCGGGACAGGGCCTCGCGCTCGACCCGCTCGGGGCGGGGGTGCAGGGTGCCGCGCCGGCCGGCGGGCTCCTCGGGGCCGGCCAGGACGAGGTCGGGGTAGTCGAGCAGGGTGGCGTCCGGGACGAAACCGGGCGGCGGGGGCGGGGCGGCCCGGCCGATGCGTCGGCGGGCCTCCGCCGCCGGGAGGCCACCCGGGGCGTTCGGCAGCGGTGCGGCGGCGACGGGTGTCGGGAACGGGCCTGGCGCCGGCGCGCCGTAGCCGGCGAAGCCGCCCGGAGCAGGCGGGGCGCCCAGGGCCGGGGGCATCGGTTCGTCGACGCTCAGCAGGCCGCCGCCGTAGGCCGAGGTCGGCTCGGAGGCGGCGAAGAGTTCGGCGCGGGGCCCGGCCGGGCCCGGCGCGCTGGGGCGGGCGGGCCGGGGGGTGGCCGCCACCGGCAGCGGGGTCTCGCGGCGCGGCGCGGGACGGTCGGCGCCGGCCGCGTCGTAGCCGGTGAAGAGGTCGGTCAGGCCGGCCGGGGGTTCACGCCAGCCCGAGGGCGGCGGGGCGGGCTGGCTGCGGCCGATCCGCAGCGAGGCGAGCCGGGGCAGGTCGGTGCGGCGGTCGAGGTCGGCGGTGGACAGGGCGAGGCGCACGCCCGTCCAGTCCTCGCCGGTGCGCTGGGCGACGGCGGCGCGCAGGACCAGGTGGGCGGTGTCGGAGCCGCTGCGGTAGGACAGGCGGTAGGCGGGCACCCAGCGGGCGGCCGGGACGCCGTACTCCAGTTCCAGGTCGACGGTGTCCTCGGCGCCTCGAACGGTGGTGCCTTGGTCGGTGGTGTCCCGAACGGTGGTGCCCCGGTCGGGGTCCTTGGTGCTGAGGGTGAGCAGGGCGGTGGTGGTGGTCCCGACCGGCTCGGCCAGGTCGGCGGTGGAGGCCCGGCGCAGCCGGTCGGCGGCGAGGTCGAGCTCGTGGTCGGCCAGTTCGAGCTCCTGGGTGAGCTCCTCGGCGTGCTCCTGGAGCCGGGCCAGCCGCTGGTCGACGAAGTCGGCGAGCTCCAGCCAGGCGTCCGCGGGTGTGCGGCGCAGCGGTTCGTCACGGCGGCGCTGCGGTGGGGCGGCGCGCAGTGCGGAGGTTTCGGCGATCGCGGAGAGGACCAGTCGGCGGCGCTCGGCGAGCGCACCGCGGTGCTCGGTGGCCTCGTCGAGCGCCCGCCGCAGTTCCGGGAGCCGGCCAGGCTCGCGGAGTTCGGCGAGCAGTTCCAGCCGGGCCTCGGTGACCGCAGTGCCGGCCGGTCCGGCGAGTACCCGGGCGCGCAGTGAGCGGCCGTCGAGCGCGGCGGGCAGGCCGGTCAGCCGCAGCCGTCCGCCGGGCGGGACCGGGACGGTGGCGCGTCGGCGGCACACCGCGCCCTCGGCGTACACCACGACGGAGTCCAGGACCGACGGGTGGGCCGGTACGGTGGGCGGTTTCGACCGCCCGCTCCGGTCGCTGTGCTGGTCGTCCATGCGCAACCCCTTCGTTCGCGTGTCGCCCGCCGCGTCTCGCCCGCCGCGTCTCGCCCGCCGCGTGGCGTTCGTCGTGCCGCGCCGGTCGTGCCGTACGGGCCTTCGGTTCTCCGGTTCTCCGGCTCTCCGGCTCTCCCGCGCGCCTGCTCACTGCGCCTGCTCGCCGTGCTTGCCGCCGTGCTTGCGGCCGTGCTGTTCTGCCCGCGCCTTCCCCGTTCCCGGGCGGCCAGTCTGCCCGGCTTCGGGGCGGGCGTCGCCGGATTTCCGGGTGCGGCGTGTGCACCGTGTGGGACGGCGGCGGGCCCGCCACGGTTGCCGGGGGCGGCAGCTGCCGCAGCCCTCGTCCCGGTTGCCGGGCGGGGGTGGGGAACTCGGCGGGGCGGATGAGGGAGGATGGGCGCGGGTGCTCCCGGACGGTCCTGGCACCTGTCGAATTCGTGATCGAGGAGAGCGACCCGCCATGCGCACTGCCGTCGTCGTCGGCACCGGACTGATCGGCACCTCCGCCGCGCTCGCGCTGACCGCTCGCGGGCTGACCGTCCACCTGGAGGACGCCGACCCGGATGCCGCCCGCACCGCCGAGTCGCTCGGTGCGGGCACCACCGATCCGGTCGACGGCCAGGCGGACCTGGCGATCATCGCGGTCCCGCCCGCGCTGGTCGGCAAGGTGCTCGCCGACTGCCAGCGCCGCAACCTGGCGCACTGGTACACCGACGTCGCCAGCGTGAAGGCCGGCCCGGGCAGCGAGATCGCCGCGCTCGGCTGCGACACCGTTCACTACATCGGTAGTCACCCGATGGCCGGGCGTGAGCGCTCCGGCCCGCTGGCCGCCCGCGCCGACATCTTCGAGGGCCGGCCCTGGGTGCTCACGCCGACCGCCGACACCGACACCGAGACGCTCAACGTCGCGCTGGAACTGGTCGCGCTCTGCGGGGCGGTGCCGATCGTGATGGACGCCTCCCAGCACGACCGGGCCGTCGCCCTGGTCTCGCACGCCCCGCAGCTGGTGTCCTCGCTGGTCGCGGCCCGGCTCGAGAACGCCGACGAGACCGCCATAAGGCTCTCCGGCCAGGGCGTGCGCGACGTCACCAGGATCGCCGCCTCCAACCCCGGCATGTGGGTCGACATCCTCTCCGCCAACGCCGGGGCGGTCGCCGACGTCCTGGAGGCGGTCGCCCGCGACCTCGGCGAGACCGTCACCGCGCTGCGTGCCATGGACGCCGTCGAGGAGGGCGAGCGGCAGGCGGGCGCGGCCGGGATCGAGGCGGTGATGCGGCGCGGCAACACCGGCCAGGCCCGCATTCCCGGCAAGCACGGCGCGCCGCCCACCCGCTACGAGACCGTGGCGGTCGTGCTGGGCGATCAGCCGGGTGAGCTGGGCCGGCTGTTCGGGGAGGTCGGCGACGCCGGGGTCAACATCGAGGACGTCGTCATCGAGCACTCGACCGGGCAGCAGGTCGGCTTCGTCCAGCTGGCCGTGGCGCCGGTGGCGGTGAAGCGGCTGACCAAGGCGCTTCGGGCGAGCGGCTGGAACGTCCGGGACTGACGGCCGGGAGCGACGCCCGAGCCCCCACCCCCCGGGAGGGTGGGAGGAGGCCGGGCCGGACGGCCGGTGTCGACAGGCCGGTGTCGACCGGCCAGCGTCGACCGCTCGGTGTCGACCGGACGCCCGGCTCGTGCGGCCCACTGACTGGGCCGGACGGGTGGCGGGCTGTATCACGGCGGCAGTCCATTAACCTTGAGGGAGACAATCCCCTGCCGTCCGCCCGCCCAGGCTCCGGCTCCCATGCTCAGAGAGAGGTTCGCCCCCGTGGACACTGCCGACCGAGCGCACGCCCCGGTCGTCGTCGCCATCGACGGACCCTCCGGCTCCGGCAAGTCGACCGTCTCGCGGGCGGTCGCCGCCCGGCTGGGCCTGAGCTTCCTGGACACCGGCGCCATGTACCGGGCGATGACCTGGTGGATGCTGGCCAACGAGGTCGACGTGGACGACCCGGAGGCGGTGGCCGTCGCGTGCGGCAAGCCGGTGATCGTCTCCGGTACCGACGCGGGCGGCCCCACCATCACGGTGGACGGCCAGGACGTGTCCGGCCCGATCCGGGGCCCGGAGGTGACCTCCCAGGTCAGCGCCGTCGCCGCGGTGCCGGCCGTACGGTCCCGGCTGGTGGAGCTCCAGCGCGGCTGCGCCGAGGTCGCCGAGCGCGGCATCGTCGCCGAGGGCCGGGACATGGGGACCGTGGTGTTCCCGGGCGCCACCGTCAAGGTCTTCCTGACCGCTTCCGAGGAGGCCCGCGCCGCGCGCCGGGCGGCCGAGCTGCGCGCCAAGGGGGTCGACGAGGCGACCATCACCGCGATGGCCGCCGACCTCGCCCGCCGTGACGCCGCCGACTCCTCCCGGGAGACGGCCCCGCTGGCCCAGGCCTCGGACGCGGTCCTGGTGGACACCAGCGACCTCACCCTGGAGCAGGTGATCGACCGGATCGCCGGGCTGGTGGAGGAGCGGGCCGGGCTGTCCTCGGTCTGACCCGTCACGGGTCGGACCGGTGTCGTGCCCACCACGCGGTGAGCCGACCATCGAGTGAACCGCGGGCCTTCGAGGCGCCGCGGAGACAACCAACGCGCTGCCCCGAGCGGGGCAGGTACGCACGGCACGCCCCTGGGAAGGGCCGGGCCGGGAAACGGAACAGACGAACATGACCGCAGAGCACGCCGCCACCGAGCACGGTGGACTGGACGCCGCCGACTACGCCGAGTTCATGGCGCTCGCCGCCGAGGAGGGCATCGACCTCGACGGCTTCGACGCCGTGGACGGCGCCGAGCACGTCCGACTGCCGGTGCTGGCCGTGGTCGGCCGCCCCAACGTCGGCAAGTCGACCCTGGTGAACCGCATCATCGGCCGCCGCGAGGCCGTCGTCGAGGACAAGCCGGGCGTCACCCGCGACCGGGTCACCTACGAGGCCAGCTGGAACGGCCGCCGCTTCAAGGTGGTCGACACCGGCGGCTGGGAGATCGACGTCCTCGGCATCGACGCCATGGTGGCCGCGCAGGCCGAGCTGGGCATCGAGCAGGCCGACGCGGTGCTGTTCGTGGTGGACGCCACCGTCGGCGCCACCGACACCGACGAGGCCCTGATCAAGCTCATCCGCCGGGCCGGCAAGCCGACCGTCCTGTGCGCCAACAAGGTCGACGGCCCGTCCACCGAGGCCGAGGCCGCGTACCTGTGGTCGCTGGGCCTCGGCGAGCCGTACCCGGTCTCCGCGCTGCACGGCCGCGGCTCGGGCGACCTGCTGGACGCCGTCATGGCCGCCCTGCCCGAGGCCCCGCCGCAGACCTTCGGCGACGCCGCCCCCGGCGGCCCGCGCCGCATCGCGCTGATCGGCCGGCCCAACGTCGGCAAGTCCAGCCTGCTGAACAAGGTCGCCGGCGAGGAGCGCGTCGTCGTCAACGAGCTGGCCGGAACCACCCGCGACCCGGTCGACGAGATGATCGACCTCGGCGGCAAGACCTGGAAGTTCGTGGACACCGCCGGTATCCGCCGCCGGGTCCACCTGACCGCCGGCGCCGACTTCTACGCCTCGCTGCGCACCTCCGCCGCACTGGAGAAGGCCGAGGTCGCGGTCGTCCTGATCGACGCCGGCGAGACCCTCGCCGAGCAGGACACCCGGATCATCTCGATGGCCGTCGAGGCCGGGCGCGCCATCGTCGTGGCCTACAACAAGTGGGACCAGCTGGACGAGGAGCGCCGCTACTACCTGGAGCGCGAGATCGAGCGCGACCTCGTCCAGGTGCAGTGGGCCCCGCGCGTCAACGTCTCGGCCAAGACCGGCCGGCACATGGAGAAGCTCGTCCCGGCGATCGAGACCGCGCTGGAGGGCTGGGAGACCCGTATTCCCACCGCGCGCCTGAACGCCTTCCTCGGCGAGCTGGTCGCCGCCCACCCGCACCCCATCCGGGGCGGCAAGCAGCCGCGCATCCTGTTCGGCACCCAGGCGGGCATCCGTCCGCCGCGCTTCGTGCTGTTCGCCTCGGGCTTCCTGGAGGCCGGCTACCGGCGCTTCATCGAGCGTCGACTGCGTGAGGAGTTCGGGTTCGTGGGGACGCCGATCTCGATCTCGGTGCGGGTCCGGGAGAAGCGCAAGAAGAAGTAGCAGTAGCAGTCGGGAGTGGTCGGTCGTCCGACCGACGGCCGGAGGGCCTCGCCACGGTGGTGGCGGGGCCCTCCGGCGTTTCCGGCCCAGGCGCGCCCGGGTGCGCCTGGGTGCCTGGGCGCCTGGGCGCCCGGGCGTCAGTGGTGGTCGCCGGTGGGGCCCGGGGGCAGGGAGAGCATCTGGCGGTGGCGGCCGCGGGTGGACGGGGTGGTGGCCAGGCCGCCGGTGACCGTGCCCAGCACCGGTGCGGGCGCGGGCGGCGCCGGCGGCGGGGGCGGGGGCATCGGGTGCGGGGGCATCGGGTGCGGGGGCGCGCCCAGGTAGCCTGCCGCGACCCAGCCCTGACCGTTGGTGAACTGGGCGGCCGGGTTGGCGGCTTGGTCCGGGGGCGCGGCGGCGGTGGCCGGAAGGCCGAGGCCGAGACCGAGGCCGTCGCCGATGGGCACGGGGACGGGTACGGGAGTGGGAGCGGGGGCGGGGGCGATGGGCTCGGGGGGACCGGTGGGGTGGCGGTGGCGATGGCCGGTGGTGTGACGGCCGGTGGGGGCACTGGTGAGACCGGCCGTGGGGGCGCCGGCGTGGGGATTGGGGTGGGCACCGGTGTGACCGGTGGGGTGGGCGCCGGTGTGGCCGTGCTGGCGGCCGCCCGCGGGGCCCGAGCCGTGGTGCTGGTGGCTCGGCACGAACTGGGGGAGCCCCGGTGCCTGGCCCGGGAGGGTGTGGAACGCCTGCTGCTGGGCCGGTGGGTACGGGCGCTGCTCGCCGAGCGGCGGGTAGCCGTCGCGGACCGCGAAGCCGGTGAACTTCAGGTCCTCCTCGCCTGACCGGTCGCCGGGCAGGGCGCGGAAGAGGCGCCGGTACTCGGAGTACAGCTCGTCGTAGATCGGCGTTGTGGAGTGCGGGTGCTCGGCGTCGTACGACGGGCGCATGCCCGGGATCGAGCGGGAGGCGGTCGCGGACCGGCCGGGGGACGCGGAGACGTCGTAGCTGTACACGTAGGGGCCAACGAGCGAGAGGGGCGGGGGATGCGGGGCGCGGGGGTGTGGGTGGGCCGATGCGCCGGAGCGTGGCGGGGCGGGTCCGCCGGGCGTGGTGTGGGTGCGCGGGGGCTCGGTGCGCCCATGGCGGGAGCGGCGCGCCGGGGCCCGGGCCAGGCCGAGGCCCGTCCCGGGGGCGCGGGTGAGCCGGGTGCGCCGTCGGCGCGGGTCCGCCCGCCGGAGGGCGGCCCCTGGGGGGCGCGGGTTAAACGGTGTCCCGTGCCGCGGGTGCGGGGCGGGAGTTGTCCGGGGGGGGGGGTGAGGGTG
>NZ_JBHTWX010000143.1:0-20882 GCF_042792155.1 Kitasatospora sp. NPDC056651
CCGTCACCGCCAAGGCGATGCCCGGCGATCGGGACCGCAGCCTGGCCGCCGGGGCCGACGACCACGTCACCAAGCCGGTGGACACCGCCCGGCTGCTGGAACGGGTGCGCGAGTGGCTGGGCGCGCCATGACGGCGACCCGGCACGGAGGCGGCGCCGTTCGGCACGGGCGCCGCGTCCTTCGGCACGGGGCCGGCGTCGTTCGACGCGGGGAGGGGCCGTGAGCGCCGAGCGGGAGTCCGCCGAGCGGGAGTCCGCCGAGCGGACCGCCCGGGCCCTGGCCGAGACCGTCCGCCGCCTCCAGGCGGCCGCCGCCCGGGCGCACGCCGAGGCACGCACCAGGGCCGTCGTCGACCTCGCCACCGGCGTCCTGGCCGAGCGGCTCGGCCTGCCGGTCGCCGAGGCCGCCGCCCACCTCGCCCGGCTGGCCCGGGAGGCGGGGGTGTCGGTGCTCGCGCTGGCGGCGGACATCGTGGGGCTGCCGGAAGCGGGCCCCGGGCCGTCGCCGGACGCGGCCCCAACGGTCCCCGAGGCCGTCGGCGCGCCCGCTGCCGGCGCGCCCGGGGCCGGCGAATTCCGGGCGGGCCAGTCCGAGCCCGGCCCGCCCGGCGCGGGCCCGTCGGAGGTCGGCCCGCCCGTCGCGCCCGCGCTGGCCGCCGCCCCCGACCTGCGGCACGCCGCCGGAGCGGTGCTGGACCAGGCCGCGGCGGCCCTCGGCGTCCGAGCCGTGGCCGTCTGGCAGCGGCTGCCCGGCGGCGCGCTCGCCCTCGCCGCACACGCCGGGCTCCCCGCCCAGGAGGCGGCCGACTGGGCCCGGGTGCCGCCCGGAGTGCCCACCCCGGCGCACCTGGCCGTCGTCCGCGGCACCGAGCTGTGGCCCGGCGAGCCCGGCACGGACGGGCCCTCGGTGGGCGTCGGCGCCGCCCGGGCGGTCCTCCCGCTGCTCGACCGGGGCCGGCGCCGGGGCGCCCTGGAACTGCTCTGGCCGGCCCCCGCCCCCGAGCTGGGACCGGGGCAGCGCCGCGAGCTGTACGCCCTCGCCGACCTCTGCACCACCCTGCTCGGCCCGCCGCCGGAGTCCGTGGCACCCGAGCAGGCCGCCGCGCTGCTGGACGGGATGCTCACCCCCGCCCTCCTGCTGGCCCCCGTGATCCGGGCCGACCGGATCGCCGACTTCACGGTGCTGCGGGTCAACGCCCGGTTCCGCGACCCGCTCGGCCGCGCCCCGGCCACGGTGGAGGGCGCCTCGCTGTTGGAGACGTACCCCGTCGCCTGTGCCGGCGGACTGCTCGACCGGCTGCTGCGCGCGTACGAGACCGGCGTCCCGTCGACCGGCGAGCGGGTCCGCCTGGCCTTCCGGGGCGAGGGACCGGCCGTCCCGGTGGCCGTTCTGCTGTCGGTCGTCCCGATCGGCGGCCGGCTGATGGTCTGCTGGCTGCTGGACGACGAGCAGGACCGGGACGAGCGCACCGCCCTGCTGCGCCAGGCCCAGCGGCTCGCCAGGGTGGCCGGGTTCGAGGAACGCCCCGCCGAGGGCCGGATCCGCTGGAGCGAAGGACTGCGCGAGCTGTACGGGCTGCCGCCGGACGCCCCTCCCGTACCGCTGGACCGGCTCGCCCGGCACACCCACCCGGACGACCGGCCGGCCATCCGGCGGCTGCTGGACACCGTCCGGCACCACCACCGCACCGCCTCCGCCGTGGTCCGGCTGGACCGCCCGGACGGCACCCACCGCTTCACCCGGGTGATCGCCGAGCCCGTGGTGGACGAGACCGGCCGGCTGGCCGCCGTCCGCGGCGCCTACCACGACGTGTCCGCCCAGCACTGGACGGAGGTCGCGCTCGGCGCCACCCGGGAGCGGCTGGCCGACAGCGAACAGGAGTCCGCCGAACGGGCCCAGCTGGCCCTGCGGCTCCAGCAGGCGATCCTGCCGGCCGCGCCACCCCCGCTCGGCGTCACCGGCCTGCACGCCGCCGTCCGCTACCGCCCCGCCGCCCAGCGCGACCGGGTCGGCGGCGACTGGTACGACGTGCTGGTGCTGCCCGACCGGCGGGTGCTGCTCGCGGTCGGGGACGTGGCCGGGCACGGCGTCGACGCGGCCACCGGAATGGTCGCGCTGCGCCACGCCCTGCGCGGGCTCGCCGTCACCGGAGCCGGCCCGGGCCGACTGCTGGCCTGGGCGAACACCGTCGCCCTGCGCGAACCCTGGCAGGTCACCGCGACCGCCGTCTGCGTGCTGGTGGACCCGGTGGGCGGCGAACTGCGCTGGGCCCGGGCCGGCCATCTGCCGCCGGTCCGGCTCGGCTCGGACGGCGCGCGACTGCTGCCGCTGCCGCACGGCGTGCTGCTGGGCGCGCTGGACGACGCCGAGTACGAGGAGCGCACCGACCGGCTCGACCCGGGGGACGTCCTGCTGCTCTACACCGACGGGCTGGTCGAGCGCCGGGACCGCCCGGTGGAGGAGTCGGTGGAGCAGCTGCTGCGCGCGGCCGGCGCCCCCGGCCCGGACCTGGAGCAGTACCTGGACCGGCTGCTCGAACTCAGCCCCGCCGACACCGACGACGACACCTGCCTGATCGCCGTCCAGACCGAGTAGACCGGGTTCCTGCCCTGACCGGTGCCGCCGCGCGCCGGCACTCCCGCCCGCTGTCGTTGCCGCGCACTATCGTTGCCGCGCATGACCCACACTGGGACCGAGATCACCGCGGAGCTGATCCGCGACCTGCTGCGCGACCAGCACCCCGACCTGGCCGACCGCCCCCTGGAACTCGGCGCGCGCGGCTGGGACAACCAGCTGTGGCGGCTCGGCGGGGACCTCGCCGTCCGGCTGCCCTGGGCCACCGAGTCCGCGGACGAGCTGCTGCGCAAGGAGCACACCTGGGTGCCCGCCCTCGCCCCGGGGCTGCTGCCGGACGGCGCCGCCGACCGCTGACCCGCCTCACAGCTCCCGCAGGCCGTTACGGGCCGCCCGCGGTGGGTAGGCGCGCACCCACGCGGGGGGTCGATCGAGATCAGGACGGAAGGGATCCCCATGCTGCTGCTGGGACTTCTGTTGATGGCGGCGTCCGGCGCGTTCGTCGGACTGCTGATCGCGGACAACCTCTCCGGTGGGCCCGACTACCAGGCGACCATCCTCGGCACCGACCTGGTGACGCTGAACAGCCTGAGCGTCTTCCTCGCCGGGGTGGCCCTGGGCCTGATCTTCTGCCTCGGCCTCGTGATGATGTGGCTGTCCCGGCGGGCCCCGCGCCGGGCACGGCGCGTCGGTACGGCCGTCGAGGACCGGCCGACGCGGGGGTCCGCCCCTGCGGACCGTCCGCCGTACGGCCCCGCCGGGATGACCGCACCGACGGAGGAGCGGGCCGCCGAGCGGGGCGGCCGGGGCCGACACCTGTTCGGACACTGAGCCCCCACCCGCCGGGACGCCCGTACGCCCGGCTCCGTCCGTCCACCCCGGCCCACCTGGCGGCCTCGGTACGGTGCTTCGCCGGCCCGCCCGGCGTCCGGCCTTCCGGTATCAGCCCGGCAGACAGGACTCCTCGCAGGGCTCCTCGCCGATCGCGGTCAGGAGCTCGATGGGGCCCGGGTCGCCCTGGGCGGTGGTCATGGCCCGGGATGCCAGGACGCCCCTGATCGGCCGGCGTGGTCGGGCAGGACCAGCCAGGACGGTTCGAGGGGGAGCAGCTGCCCGGTGAGGGTGTGGACGTCGGTGGGGACGGCGGCGCGGGGGAGCAGGGTGGGGAGGTGGTGGGTGGTGTAGGCGTGGTGGGCGGCGGGGGTGGTCCAGAGGCTGGTGACGAGGTAGCGGTCGGGGGCGAGGCGGGTGACGGCGCCGCCGAGCATGCCGGCGGCGGCCATGCCCGGGGCCCAGAGGCGGCGTTGGACATCGAGGAAGTGGTCGGCGCGGCCGGGGTGGAGGCGGCAGTCGGCGGCCCGCAGGACGGTGGCGCGGGCGAGGGCGTCGGGCAGTGAGGGGGCCGCGCCCGGCATGGTGAGGACGACCGGGCCGGTGGCGACCTCGATCTCCGTGTGGCCGGACTGTTGGTCGGCTGACGCGGCGACCCGGTCGTGGTGTTCCCGCATGAAGCGGTCGTACGCCGGCTCGTCGGCCCACAGGGCGAGCAGGAGGGCCCGGTCGGCGCCGGGTGTCCAGCCGCCGGTCTGGCCGACCAGGCCGGGCTGGTCGGAGATCGCCGACCAGCGGCGCTGGCCGGCGGCGAACGCCTCACGTGCTGCGGGCCGTACCCGGCAGTCGATCCACTTGCCCCACATGCGGGCCATCATGCTGCGGGGAGGCGGCGGGGCGTCAATCGGGCGGTCGTCGCGGGGGCGGTCGGGCCGAGGTCGTAGGTCCCAGGCGTAGGTCTCGGCATAGGTCGCGGGGCTGTGGCCGGATGTTGCAGAGTCCTGTCATTGCCGCCAACGGCGCCGTCGGGCGAGGGTGGGGGCATGGACGACGCACTCCGCCTGCCGCATCTGGTCGTGATCCCGGTGTTCCCCGGGGTGAACGCGCTGGACGTGGCCGGGCCGGCCGAGATCTTCGCGCTGGCCGGACGGCTGCTGCCGCCCGGGCGGCCCGGGTACGAGGTGCGGGTGTGCGCGGAGCGGGCCGGTCCGGTGGCGACCTTCTCGGGCGTGCCGCTGTACGTGAGCGGGACGCTGGCCGAGGCGCGGGTGCGGCCGGACACGGTGCTGGTGCCGGGGCGGGTGGACCTGGGGCCGGACGGGCCGGTGCCGCGGGTGGACCCGGCGGTGGTCGCCTGGCTGCGGGAGGCCGGGCCACGGGCCGGGCGGGTCGCCTCGGTCTGCGCGGGCGCGCACGTGACGGCCGCGGCCGGGCTGTTGGACGGGCACCGCGCGACCACCCACTGGGCGACCGCCGAGCGGCTGGCCGCCGACCACCCGGCCGTCGAGGTGGACGCCGACCCGGTGTTCGTCCGTTCCGGGCGGATGTGGACCAGCGCGGGCCTGACCACCTCGATGGACCTCACCCTCGCCCTGGTCGCCGAGGACCACGGCGACGACCTGGCGCTGGAGATCGCCCGGATCATGGTGATGTACCTCCAACGCCCGGGAGGGCAGAGCCAGTTCAGTGTCCCGCTGGCCCACCGCGCGGGCGGCCGGGCGGACCTTCGGGGCCTGCGCGGCTGGATCGGCGAGCACCTGGACGACGACCTGTCGGTCCCCGCGCTCGCCGGGCGACTCGCCATGAGCGAGCGGCACTTCGCGCGGGTCTTCCGCGCCGAGACCGGCGCCACGCCCGGGGCGTACGTCGAGGAACTGCGCCTGGAGGCGGCCCGCCGGCTGCTGGAGCGCAGCGACCACCCGCTGCCGGGCATCGCCCGGGCCTGCGGCTTCGGCTCCGTGGAGACCCTGCACCGGGTGTTCCGGGACCGGCTCTCGACCACACCGGGGGACTACCGGCGCCGGTTCCGGATTCCGGGCGCCGGAGAACCCGTTGACAGTCAATTCATCGACACGTAAGGCATGTTGTGAAGATCAGGGCAACGCACATCGGAACCGCGACCGTCCTGCTGGAGGTCGGCGGCCTGAGGCTGCTCACCGATCCGGTCTTCGACCCGGCCCCCGCCGAGTACCGGCACGACCCGGTGGTGCTGCGCAGCACCGGCGGCCCGGCGGTCGGCGTGCACGAGCTGCCCGCGGTGGACGCCGTGCTGCTCAGCCACGATGAGCATCCCGACAACCTGGACGCCACCGGCCGCACCCTGCTGGCCGGGCGCCCGGTGCTGACGACGGTCGGCGGTGCGGCCCGGCTCGGCGGCGGGGCGCTCGGGCTGGCGCCCTGGCAGAGCCGCACCTTGACCGTGGACGGCCGGACCCTGCGGGTGACCGGAACGCCGGGCCTGCACGGACCGGTCGGGGACGTGACCGGCTTCGTGGTCGAGGCGCCCGGTGAGCAGGAGGCGCTGTACGTCTCGGGCGACACCGTCCACATCCCCGAACTGGACGAGGTGGGCCGGAGGTTCAGGATCGGGACGGCCTTCCTGCACCTCGGTGCCGCCCGGATCGAGGCCTTCGGCGGCGGTGAGCTGATCACGATGGACGCGGCGCAGGCCGCCTCGCTCACCGCCTCGCTCGGCGCCCGCCGGGTCGTCCCCGTCCACTACGCCTCGTGGGAGCACTTCACCGAGGGGCGGGCGGAGACCACCGAGCGGTTCGCGGTGGCGGGCTTGGCCGACCGGCTGCACTGGCTCACCCCGGGTGTCCCGGAACTGCTGGGCTGAAGGCCCGGGTCAGAGCGCGCCGACCGGGGGCAGGCGGTCCAGGATGCGTTCCATGCCGCTGGTCCAGTTGGCCTCCAGTGCGGTGACGGCCCGGTCGAGGTCGCCGTCCAGCAGGCACTGGGCGATCCGCTCGTGCTCCTCGGCGGCGCGTTCCAGGATCTCGTGGTCGCCGACCACCACCCGCTCGTAGCGGTGCAGGGTGAGCTTCAGCGAGTCGATCATCTCGCGCAGCCGGGTGTTGGCGCAGCCGGAGAGCAACAGGGCGTGCCAGGCGTCGTCGTAGCGCTCGATCGTGCCGTGCGGCGCCTGGGGGGCGGAGAAGGCGCGGGCCTCGGCCAGCAGCCGGGGGGCGATCTCGGCGAGGTGGGCCGGGTCGGAGGTGCGCAGCGCCAGCGACTCCAGGGCGATCACGATCGCGGTGAGGTCGCGGAACTCCCGCTTGCCGGTGGGGGCGAAGCGGAAGCCCTTGCCGCGTTCGCTGGTGATGATGCCCTCGCGCTCCAGGCTGATCAGGGCCTCGCGCAGCGGGGTCCGGCTGACGCCGAGTTCCTCGGCGAGCTGGACCTCGTTGATCGACTCGCCGGGGGTGAACCGGCCGCGGCCGAGCTGCTCCAGGAGTTCGTCCTTCACCTGCTCGCGCAGCGGCCGCCGCTCGATCGCCATCGGGCTTCCCTTCTTCCTGGGTCGGTAGCGTACCGGCCGGGCGGCCGGCCCCCACGGCCGGTCGCCTCGGCCGGCGGTCCTCAGGGCAGGCCCTGGCCGTCGACGGTCTCCGCGCGTCAGGCGGTTCCGGCCCCGTCCACGGCGATGACGGCGCCGCTGACGAAGGCGGCGGCGTCGCTGGCGAGGAAGGCGACGGTCTGGGCGATGTCCCGGGGGCGGCCGATCCGGCCGAGCGGGCGGTCGGCGGCGTCGGTGTAGAACGAGGCCGGGTCCTCGCCGAGCTGGCGGGCCTCCTCGGCGAGCATGCCGGTGTCGGTGTCGCCGGGGCAGACGCAGTTGACCCGGATGTTGTCCGGCCCGTGGTCGATGGCCATGGCCCGGGTCATGTTGACGACGGCGCCCTTGGAGGCGCAGTAGGAGACGGCCCGGCCGCCGCCCTTGATGCCCCAGCCGGAGCCGGTGTTGACGATGCTGCCGCCGCCGTCCGCGGCCATCAGCGGCACCACCAGCCCGCTCAGCAGCATGATCGACCGGACGTTGACGGCCATCACCAGGTCCCAGTCCTCGTCGCTGATCTCGGTGACGGTGGAGCGGCGGATGATGCCGGCGTTGTTGAACAGCACGTCCACGCCGCCGAGTCGGTCGACCGCCGTGCGTACCGCCCGTTCGCAGTCGGCGCGTCGGGAGACGTCGCAGCGGACGAAGACGCCGCCGGTCTCCTTGGCGGCCTGTTCGCCGCGTTCGTCGTCGAGGTCCAGGAGGACGACGGCGGCGCCGAGTTCGGCGAGCAGGGCGGCGGTGGCCCGGCCGATGCCGGAGGCGGCGCCGGTGACGATCGCGCGCTTGCCGTGCAGGTCGATCATGGGGGAGCTCCTCTACAGGGTCAGGCGGAGAGGCGGTAGACGGCGCCGGAGCGCCGGCCGGTGATCACCCGGACGTGCCCGGCGAGGGAGTCGTCCAGGGCGGGGTCGCCGGTGTCCAGCAGCAGGGGACGGCCGGCCAGGGCGGCGAGTTTGGCCTCGGTGGCGAGCACCAGCAGCCGCTCCCGGCCCGCGGTGCGCAGCAGTTCGGGGGTGAGCTGCTGGTTGCCGCGGCCGAGCAGGAAGCCCTGGCCGCCGATCGGGGAGAGGGCGATGAAGGGGGCGGTGGCGAGGGTGCGCAGCTGGTCGGCCCGGGCGTCGCGGATCAGGACCCGGGCGGCGGTGGCGAGGCCGTCGGCGTGGCCGGGGCCGAGGGCGCCTTCGGGGCCGAGCCGCAGCAGGTCGACCCCGGTCAGGCTGGTGCCGGGTGCGCCGAGGGCGGTGGCCACCGCGTAGGTGGTGCTGCCGGGTCCGAGGATCAGCAGCCCGCCGGGGCCGACCCGTTCGGCGACCTCGGCGGCGATGCCGGCCGGCGCCCCCGGGTCGGGTCCGGAGCTGCCGGTCTTGCGCTGCTGCACCCGGGTGGGCAGCACCGGGACGGTCAGCCGCCCGTACAGCCGGGCGGAGACCAGGCCGGCCCGCAGCGCGGTCTCGTCCCGGTCCACCACCTCGGCGGCCTCCAGGCGCAGCCCGCGGCCGGCCGCCCAGGCGGCGGCGACCTCGGCGGCGGCCCGGGGGTGGACGGCGAACACGGCGGAGTGCATCTTGACCCCGGCGGGGATGCCGAGCACCGGCAGGCGCGGCTCGGGCCCGAGCGCGTCGAGCACGTCGCGGGCGGTGCCGTCGCCGCCGCAGAAGAGCAGCAGGCCGGCGCCGGCCGCGGCGAGGGCGCGCACCGCGGCGCGGGTGTCGGCGGCGGTGGTCGCCGCCCCGGTGGGCCGGTGCACGATGCGTGCGGTCCGGCCGGCCGCCCGCGCGGCCTCGGCCCCCATCGGGCCGTCGGCGGTGATCAGCTCGACGTCCGGCGGCAGGTGGCGGACCGTCAGGGCCGCCCTTTCGACGGACCGGGGCCGGGCCCCGAGCGCCAGGGCCCGGTGCTGGACCTCGGTGCCGTCGCTGCCCTGGAGGCCGACCCGGCCGCCGAGGCCGGCGACCGGGTTGACCACGAGCCCGATCCGGGGTCCGGTGCCGGCCGGGGACGGGCGGTGGCGGCCGCCCGTCGGCGCGGACGTCACGGCTGCTCGCCGAGGACCTTGCGGCGGTAGGCGCGCCAGCTGACGGACCAGAGCGCCGGGTCGTCCAGCGGTTCGTGCCGGATCCGGTGCACGGTGGAGTTGTGCGGGGCGGTGCGGACGGTCTCCGGGTCCTCGTAGGCCTCGCGGGCGACCTCGGCCAGGATCGCCGCGTACTCGTCGAGGTCGGCGCGGGAGTAGGACTCGGTGGGCTCCAGCGTCATCGGCTCGGGGACGACGTAGGGGTGGTGGCTGGTCCAGTAGTGGGTGCCGAAGTCGGCGGCGCGGTAGCCGAGGTCCTCGCTGTGCAGTCCGGTGTCCTCGGCGAGTTGCCGCCAGCTGTAGCGGACCTGCTCGACCCGGGGCCGCCCCTCGGCGTACGGGACGCTGACGCCGCGGATCCGTCGCACCTGGTGCAGCAGGTAGTTGTTGTTGAGCACGGCGGTCTCGGCGACCTCGCGCAGCCCCTCGGCGCCCAGCGACATGATCCAGGCGTAGGCGCGCACCAGGTTCGGCACCACGCCCAGGTACGGGCGGATCTTGCCGACCGAGTCCGGCCGGTCGTCGTCCAGGCGGTACCGCTCGCCGTCGAACTCCACGGTGGGGCGCGGCAGGTACGGCGCCAGCTCGGCGGTGACGCCGCAGGCGCCGGCGGCCGGGCCGCCGCAGGCGTGCGGGGTGGAGAAGGTCTTGTGCAGGTTGAAGTGGCACAGGTCGAAGCCCGCCTCGCGGGCCCGGGTGATGCCGAGGATGCCGTTGGCGTTGGCCTGGTCGTAGGCGCACAGTCCGCCGGCCTCGTGGACGATCCGGACGAACTCGGCGATCCGGGGGTTGTAGATGCCGGTGTCCTCGGGGTTGGTGATGAGCAGCGCGGCGGTGCGCGGGCCGACGGCGGCGCGCAGCGCCTCGATGTCGGGGTAGCCGTCGGCGTCGGGGTGCAGGGTGATCACCCGGAAGCCGGCGGTCTTGGCGCAGGCGGCGTTGGAGGGGTGGGAGAAGGCGGTGGTGATGATCTCGTCGCGCTGTTCCCGTTCGCCGCGGGCGGCGTGGAAGGCGCGGATCACCGAGACGTTGGTCCAGATCGCGGCGGAGCCCGCGCCGGGTTGCAGGCTGACCCGGTCCATGCCGGAGATCTCCTTGAGCAACTGCTCAAGCCGGTAGGCGAGTTCGAGTACCCCCTGGACGGTCGAGGGGTCCTGCGCCGGGTGCAGCGCGGCGATCCGGGGATCGCGGACGAAGGCGTCGTTGACCTTGGGGCTGTACTTCATGGTGCAGGTGCCCTGGCCGACGTCCACGTTGAGGTCGGCGCCGAGGTTCTCCTGGGAGAGCCGCAGGTAGTGCCGGAGCACCTGCTGCTGACCCAGCTCGGGCAGGGCGGGCGGCACGCTGCGGCGCAGTGCGGCGGGCAGCCGCTCGGCCGGGTCGCCGACGGCGGCGGTGACGGCGGCTTCGGGCAGCGGGGGCAGCACGCCGCGCTCGCCGGGCGTGCCCAGCTCGAAGACGAGCTTCTCGTCCCAACGGGCCTGGTGGAAGCGGCGCAGCGCGGGTTTGGGGGCGATGCGCGGGTCGGTCGGGCTGTCGGTCACTTGGCGATCTCCTCAAGCGCGTCGGCGAGGCGGTCGATGTCGGCCCGGGTGTGCAGCTCGGTCACGCAGTAGCGGCCCTCGTCGGCCGCGGCCGGGGTGCCGCCGTGCAGGCCGAGCGCGAGCAGGGCCTCGGCGATCTCGGCGGCGGTGCGTTCGCCGGTGTAGCGGACGGTGAAGTCGGCGAAGTGCACGGCCTCGGGGTCGGCCAGTTCCACTCCGGGGACGCGGGCCAGGCGTTGCCGGGCGTAGGCGGTGTTGGCGAGGATCGTGGTGCCGATCTCGCGCATGCCGTGCGGGCCCATCAGGGCGAGGTAGACCCCGGCGGCGATGCCGTGCAGGGCGGCGGCGGTGCCGACCCACTCCTTGCCCTCCTCGCGCAGTGCGAAGGAGGTGCGCTCGTACGCGACGTCGCCGAAGCCGTACTCGCCGGGGACGTCGGTGGGGACCAGGCCGAACAGCCGGCTCGGGTACTCGGCGACCAGGCGCTCGTCGTCCCGGCTGCCGATGAACCCGGCGTTGCCGCCGCCGAAGCTCGGGTGGATGCCGAGCGGCTGGAGGTCGCCGCAGGTGAGGTCGGCGCCGAGTTCGGCGGGTGGGGTGAGCACGCCGAGGCTCGTCGGGTTGACGTGTACGACCGCCAATGTCCCGGCGGCGTGGGCGAGTTCGATGTACTGCGGCAGCTCGACGTCCACCCGGCCGGTGTGGTCGGTCAGTTGGGCGTAGACGGCGGCCACGGAGCCGTCGGCGAGTGCGGCCCGGACGGCGGCGGGCTCGGCCGGGACGGTCACCGGGTCGTGGACGCCCCGGACGTAGTCGCGGATGCGGGAGAGCCGGTCCGGGTCGATGGCCCCGACCAGCACCAGCCGGCGCCGCCCGGTGACGCGACCGGCCATCCTCAGCGCCGTCGCGGCGGCCTGGAACCCGTCGTACGTCGGCACGTTGACGATCTCGACGGCCAGCAGCTCGGCCATCAGCGACTGGTACTCCCAGAGCGCCTGGAAGCGGCCGTGGTCCTCGTACGGCTCACCCGCGTAGGCGGTGAGGAACTCGCTGCGGTTGACGATCTCGTCCACCACGGCGGGCACGTGGTGGCGGTAGCACCCGGCGCCGAGGAAGCTGCGGCCCGGCGGCACGGCGGTGTTGCGGGAGAGCAGTTCCTCCAGGTGGGCGACCAGCCGGGCCTCGGATCCGAGCGGCTCGGGCAGCCGCAGCGGGCGGTCCAGGCGCAGGGCGGCCGGGATGTCGGCGTAGAACTCTTCGACGCTCCGGGCGCCGATCGCCTCCAGCATCGAAGTCCGCACCTGTGGAGCGGAGTTGGGGATGTACGGGTGGGTTCGGGGGACGCGTGGGCTCATGCCGGCACCTTCCGCGATTTCAGTCACAAGCCTTGACGGGGTTGTGAATGCTGAGTTCTGTATACAGCATTCGGCATTCACCAGTCGGGAGGCAAGATGTCCGCAGAAACCCGGCACCGAAATCATCCTCAACCATTAGGCGACCAGCGACAGTTGACCTCTGGTCCGGCCCGCCGGCGGATCCTCGCCGCCGGCCTCGCGGGCGGCGCGCTGCTGCTGGCCGGAGCCGCCGGCTGTGCCACCGGCGGCACCGGATCGGGCAACGCCAAGCAACTCGCCGGAAACCCGGGCGGCACCGTCTCCGGCAAGGTCACCATCTGGTCCTGGGACGTCGCCGCCAAGGCCATGCAGCGGCTCGGCAAGGCCTTCGAACAGGCCCACCCCGGCGCCACCGTCGAGGTGGTGGACATCGGCTACGACAACGCCTACGACAAGATCACCGTCGGGCTCGGCGCCGGCAGCGGACTGCCCGACATCCTCACCGTCGAGGGCCACAAACTGACCACCTACATCGGCAACTTCCCGAACGCCCTGGTCGACCTCACCAGTCGCGCCGCGAACCTCAAGTCCCAGTTCGCGGAAGCCTCCTGGCGCACCGTGACGGACCCCCAGGGAAAGGTCTTCGGCCTGCCCTGGGACAGCGGGCCGTGCGCCCTGTTCTACCGGCGCGACCACTTCCAGCAGGCCGGCATCGACCCGGAGAGCCTCGCCACCTGGGACGACTACGTCACCGCCGGCACCGCCCTCAAGGCCGCCACCGGCAGGAAACTGCTCATCCTGGACTCCAAACTGGACACCTTCTTCTCCCAACTGCTCCAGCAGCAGGGCCAGAGCTGGTTCACCGACGGCAAGGTGGCCGTCGCCACCCCCGCCGCCGAACGCGCCCTCACCCTGCTCAAGCAGCTCGTCGACCGCGACCTGGTGGACTTCGAGAGCGGCTGGGACGGCCTGGTCTCCGGCACCCACGACGGCAAGGCCGCCACCACCCCCACCGCCGCCTGGTGGGACGGCACCCTCACCGCCGAAATGGCCGACCTCAGCGGAAAGTTCGGCGTCGTCCCACTGCCCGCCTTCACCCCCGGCGGCAGCCGCACCTCCAACAGCGGCGGCTCCACCCTCTGCGTCACCGCGCAGAGCCGCAACCCGGAGACGGCCTGGGCCTTCCTCTCCTTCCTGCTCGCCGACAAGGCCAACCAGGCCTCGATGATGCAGCACGAAGGGCTCTTCCCCGCCTACCTCCCCGCCCTGGACGACCCGTACTTCCAGCAGCCCGCCCCGTACTACGGCGGCCAGCAGGCCATGCGGCTGTTCGCCGGGCTCGTCCGCGCCATCCCCACCATCGAGCGCACCGCCGACGACTCCAAGGCCGGTGACATCGTCACCACCGCCGTCAACCAGGTGCTGCACAACGGCGCCGACCCGGGCACCGTACTGCGCTCCGCCGCCCGGCAGATCGCCGGCGCGACCGGCCGCCAGACCGTCGCGTAGGGGCGGGCCGATGACCAGCCCCCCGACCTCCCTGCGCGCACCGCGAAACGCAAGCGAACCCGCCGCCCCGACCCGGACCGCCCCCGCCCGCCGCCGACGCTCCCCACGCACCGCCGCCTGGCTGTTCGCCGGGCCCACCACCGCCCTCTTCGTCGCCTTCTTCGCCTACCCGCTCGGCGCCAGCCTCTACCAGAGCTTCACCGCCCGGCGCGACGGCGTCGACGTCTGGGTCGGCCTGGACCAGTACCGCCGGATGCTCGACGACCCGGCCTTCCTGCACTCCCTGGTCAACACCGCGCTGATCCTCGCCGTCCAGGTGCCCGTGATGATCGGGCTCGCGCTGGTCCTGGCCGTCCTGCTCAACCAGTCCTGGCTGCGCCTGCGGGCCGGCTGGCGCGCGGTGTACTTCCTGCCCGCGGTCACCACCCTGGTCGCCTACGCCGTGGTCTTCCAGGTCCTGCTGCGCACCGACGGCGGCCTCGTCAACCAGTTCCTCCAGGCGCTCGGCCTCGACCCGGTCGACTGGCTCAACTCGGCGACCTGGGCCCGCGTCTCGCTGATCGGCTCGGTCACCTGGCGGTGGACCGGCTACAACGCCGTCATCCTGCTGGCCGGACTGCACGCGATCGGCCGCGACCAGTACGAGGCCGCCGCCCTCGACGGCGCCGGCACCGCGCGCACCTACACCGGCGTCATCCTGCCCCAACTGCGCCCGGTGGTGCTGTTCTGCGTCATCACCTCCACCATCGGCACCCTGCAACTCTTCGACGAGAACTACGTGCTGACCCGCGGCGGCCCCGGCGACGCGACGCTCACCCCGGTGGTCTACCTCTACAAGGTCGGCTTCCAGCAGCTCGACTTCGGCTACGCGGCCGCCATCGCCTGGGTGGTCGTGCTGATCATCGCGGCGGTCTCGCTGCTCCAGTTCCGGTTCTACGGAAGGGAACGCCGCCGATGAGCCGCACCCCGGTGGATCGCCCCGGCACCCGGCCCGGCACCCGGCTCGGCCGCACGCCGTTGCCCGACCGACCCGACCGACCCGACCGACCCGACCGGCCCGGTCGCATGCCGCTGCCCGCCCGGTTCGGCCGCCTCGCGGTCCTCGCCGTGCTCACCCTCGGCGCCTTCGTCAGCCTGGTGCCCTTCGCCTGGATGCTGCTCGCCGGCACCCACAGCAGCTCCCAACTGTTCCACTCCCCACCGCCGTTCCTGCCCGGCGGCGACCTGCTGCGCAACCTGGTGCACCTCCAGGAGACCATCGGCTTCGGCCGGGTCCTGCTCAACAGCCTCGGTATCGCCGTCGTCTACACCGTGCTCAGCTCGCTGCTGTCCGCGATGTGCGGCTACGGCCTGGCCAAGTACCGCTTCCGCGGCCGCGGCCTGCTGCTCGGCCTGGTGCTGGCCACCATGATGATCCCGCTCCAGGTGCTGCTGGTCCCGCTGTTCCAGATGATGGCCAGCCTCGGCTGGATCGACAGCTACCAGGCCGTGATCGTGCCCTTCCTGGCCAACTCCTTCGGCATCCTGCTGATGCGCCAGGGCTTCCTGGACTTCCCCGACGAACTGCTGGAGTCGGCCCGGATCGACGGCTCCGGCGAGCTGCGCACCTTCTACCGGGTCGTCCTGCCGTGCGTGCGGCCGCAGTTGGGCGCGCTGGTGATCTTCACCTTCATGGGCCAGTGGAACAGCTTCATCTGGCCGCTGCTGATGCTCAACACCGAGGACAAGTACACCGTGCCGGTCGCGCTCAACACGCTGACCGGGCTCACCCACGTCGACTACTCCGGCCTGATGCTCGGCTCCTTCCTGGCCACGCTCCCGCTGATGGTGCTCTTCCTGCTCTTCCAGCGGCAGTTCGTGGCGGGCCTGCTGGGCGGAGCCCTGAAGGGATGACCATGGACCGCCTCACCCGGGTGCCCGGTCTGCTGTACGGCGGGGACTGGAACCCCGAGCAGTGGCCGGAGCAGGTGTGGGCCGAGGACGTGAAGCTGATGGCCGAGGCCGGGGTCAACCTGGTCACCGTCGGCGTCTTCTCCTGGGCCCGGATCCAACCGGACGCGCACGGCTGGGACTTCGGCTGGCTGGACCGGCTGCTCGACCTGGTCCACCGGCACGGCGTCGCCGTCGACCTGGCCACCGCCACCGCGTCGCCGCCCGCCTGGCTGGTCCGCGCCCACCCCGAACTGCTGCCGGTCACCGCCGACGGGATCCGGCTGGAGTTCGGCTCCCGCCAGCACTACTGTCCCTCCTCGCCCGCCTACCGGGAGGCCGCCGTCCGGCTCACCCGCGCGCTCGCGGAGCGCTACCGCCACCATCCGGCGCTCGCCCTGTGGCACATCCACAACGAGTACGGCGACCACGTCCAGGAGTGCTTCTGCCCCGCCTCGGCCGCCGACTTCCGCCGGTGGCTGCGCGAACGGCACGGCACCGTCGAGGAGTTGAACCGATCCTGGGGCACCGCCTTCTGGTCGCAGCACTACAACTCCTTCGAGCAGATCGAGCCGCCGCGCACCGCGCCCGGCCCGGTCAACCCGACCCAGCTGCTGGACTGGCGCCGGTTCTGCTCGGACGCGCTGCTCGCCCTGCACCGCGCCGAGAAGGCCGTCCTGGACGAGGTCTCGCCGGGCGTCCCGGTCACCACCAACTTCATGTCGATGCTCAAGGCCCTCGACTACTGGGAGTGGAGCCGGCACGAGGACCTCGTCTCCGACGACGCCTACCCCGACCCGGCCGACCCGCGCGCCCATGTCAACGCCGCGCTGAACTACGACCTGATGCGCTCGCTCAAGGGCGGGCGCCCCTGGCTGCTGATGGAACAGGCCCCCTCGGCGGTCAGCTGGCGCCCGGTCAACGTGCCCAAACCCCCCGACCTGCACCGCCTCTGGTCGCTCCAGGCGCTGGCCCGGGGCGCCGACGGCGTGCTGCACTTCCAGTGGCGCGCCTCGGTGGCCGGCGCCGAGAAGTTCCACAGCGCGATGCTGCCGCACCGGGGCACCGCCGCGCGCGGCTGGCAGCAGACCGTCCGCCTCGGCGCCGAGCTGCGCCGCCTCGGCGAGATCGCCGGCAGCCGGCTGCGCGGGCAGGCCGCGGTGCTGCTCGACTGGGACAGCTGGTGGGCGCTGGAACTGGACGACCACCCCTCCGCCCGGATGCGCTGGCTCGACCTGCTCCGCCCCTGGTACGCGGCGCTGCACGAGCGCGGCATCACCGTGGACTTCGTCCCGCCCACCGTCGAGCCCGAGGGCTACCCACTGCTACTCGCCCCCAACCTCTACCTGCTCGACACCGCCACCGCCGACCGGCTCACCCGCTACGTCCGGGCCGGCGGCCGGCTGGTCTGCGGCCCGTTCAGCGGCATCGCCGACCGGCACGACCACATCCACCCCGGCGGCCACCCCGGGCCGCTGCGCGAACTGCTCGGGATCGTGGTGGACGAGCACTGGCCCATCCCGGACGGCACGACCACCACCGTCCGGCTGGACGGCATCAAGGCCGACGGAACCGGGCCGACCGGCACCGAGCCGGACGCCGCCGGGCCGACCGGCACCGAGCCGGACCGCACCGAGCTGCACGCCGAGCACTGGAGCGAATGGATCGAGACCGAGGGCGCCGAGACCCTCGCCCGCTACGGCTCCGGCGCGCTCACCGGCCGCCCCGCCGTCACCCGCCACCGGTACGGCGCCGGCAGCGCCTGGTACCTGAGCTGCCACCTCGGCGCCGACGTCGGCCGGGTGCTCGACCTGCCGCTGGCCGAAGCCGGGCTGAGCGCCGAACTGCCCGGCCTGCCACCGGGCGTCGAGGCCACCCGCCGGCACGCCGCCGACGGCACCGACTACCTCTTCCTGCTCAACCACGGCCCGGCCGAACGCCGGGTGCGGCTCCGCACACCCGGCACCGCCCTGCTCACCGGCACCGACCTGCTCACCGGCACCCCCACCGGCGACGCCCTCACCCTCGCGCCGCTCGGCGCCGCCGTCCTCCGAATCCCCGCCGCCCAGGAGCGCGCATGAACCCGCTGACCCGCCGCCACTTCCTGGCCGGCTCCGCCGCCCTCGCCGCGGCCGGCACCCTCACCGCCCCGACCGGCGCCCACGCGGACCCCGCCGGAGCCCAGCCGGACCCCGGCGCCACAGTGGACCCCGCCGACGCCGACGACCGCTACGCCGACGTCCTCGACCTGCACGGCACCCCCGACCGGGCCTACCCCGGCGACGCCCGCGGCAACAACCCGATCACCGTCTTCGCCGACCTCGGCGCCTGGCACGCCTACGCCCTGCCCCGCCCCGGCGACCGGCCCGGAGGCTTCACCGGCCCGCTGTACCTCGCCCAGGAGTACCCCTGGTGGCTCAGCGACGGCCTCAGCCGCCTCCAGCTCACCGAACGGGGCCGCCCCCTGGACCTCGCCGCCGGCGCACCCCCGCGCGCCACCTCACTGCCCGGCCTGCTGCGCCTCACCCACGACCTCGGCGCCGGCCTCGCCCTCACCCTGGAACTGCGCTTCGCCGGCGACCGGACCGCCCTGCTGCGGGCCCGGCTCGCCAACACCGGCCCGGCCGAACGGACCCTGGCCGTCGCCTGGGCCGGCCGGCTGCTGCGCCCCGCCACCGGCCCGCAGCGCACGGCACCCGAGCTGGTCGCCGCCGGACGCGGGGTGCAGGTGCGCTTCGCCAAGGTCCGGCAGACCTGGGACTACCTCACCGACGGCACCGAGCGCTTCGCCGTCCGCCACGCCGACCCCGTCCGGGTCGTCCTGAGCGCCGACGGCGACGGACACCGCACCGAACTCGCCGAACCGGTACGGCTGGCACCGGGGGAGAGCCGCAGCCTGGACTGGACCGAGAGCTACACCTTCACCGAGGCCGAGCACGCCCGGGCCGCCGAGGAAGCCGACGCCGCGCTGCGCGCCCCCGATCGGGCGGCGGCCCGGGCCGCCGCCCGCTGGGCCGGGTACCTGACCCGGGCCACCGAGGGCGTCCCGGCCGCCCGCCGCCGCACCGCGGTCAAGTGCGTGCAGACCCTGGTCACCAACTGGCGCAGCCCGGCCGGGCGGATCCGGCACGACGCCGTCACCCCCACCCTCTCCTACAAGTGGTTCAGCGGGGTCTGGGCCTGGGACACCTGGAAACAGGCCGTCGGCACCGCGGCCTTCGCGCCCGGCCTGGCCGCCGACCAGATCCGGGCGGTGTTCGACCACCAGCTTCCCGCCGGCTCGCCGGACGCCGGCATGGTCCCCGACTGCGTCTTCTACAACGACCCGAGCACCGGCGGCGGCAACTGGAACGAGCGCAACTCCAAGCCCCCGCTGGCCTCCTGGGCGGTCTGGGAGGTCTACCGGCGCAGCGGCGACCGCGCCTTCCTGCGCGAGCTGCTGCCCAAACTCGCCGCCTACCAGGACTGGTGGTACCGCACCCGGGACCACCTCGGCGAGGGCCTGTGCGAGTACGGCGCCACCACGGACCCGGCCAACGCGACCCCGGAGGACTGCCGGGAGGCGGCGGCCTGGGAGTCCGGCATGGACAACGCCCCGCGCTTCGACGCCGCCTCCGTCGTCCCCAACCGGGACGCCGCCGGCACCCTGCTCGGCTGGTCGCTCGGCCAGCGCTCGGTCGACCTCAACGCCTACCTCGCCGCCGATCACCGCCACCTGGCGCTGATCGCCGCCGAACTGGGCGACCGCCCCACCGCCGAGCGGCTGCGCGCCCGCGCCGAACGGATCGACGCCGCCGTGCGCGACACCATGTACGACCCGGCCACCGGCTGGTTCCACGACACCGACCTGGCCACCGGCGCCCGGCTCACCGCCCGGGGCCGCGGCATCGAGGGCGCGATCCCGCTCTGGTCGGGCACCGCCACCGCCGACCAGGCCCGCACCGTGCGCCGGCTGCTGCTGGACCCGGCGGAGTTCGGCACGCCGCTGCCGTTCCCGACGGTGGCCCGCAGCTCGCCCTCCTTCGACCCGGCCGGCTACTGGCGCGGCCTGGCCTGGCTGGACCAGACCTACTTCGCCGTCGAGGGCCTGCGCCGGTACGGCTGGGAGCGGGACGCCCGGCGGACGGTGGAACGTCTCCTGGCCGGTGCCGCCGGGCTGGCCGGGGACGGCCCGGTGCGGGAGAACTACGACCCGCTGACCGGGGAGGGACGCAACGCGGCCAACTTCAGCTGGTCGGCCGCGCTGCTGCTGCCACTGCTGCGCCACTGAGCGGCTTTGGCTCCGGGCCGTCCGACCAGGCATGATCGGGGCATGGTCGAACGAGTCATTGCAGCGTGTGACGGAGCAGCCAAGGGCAACCCCGGTCCGGCGGGCTGGGCCTACGTGGTCGCGGACGCCGCCGGGGCACCCCAGCGCTGGCAGGCGGGCGCCCTCGGGCACAGCACCAACAACGTGGGCGAGCTGACGGCGCTGCGCGAGCTGCTGGCCTCGACGGACCCGGCGGTGCCGCTGGAGGTGCGGCTGGACAGCACCTACACCCGCGACTCGGTGACCAAGTGGCTGAAGGGCTGGAAGCGCAACGGCTGGAAGACGGCGGCCGGCAAGCCGGTGGCCAACCAGGAGCTGATCCAGGCGATCGACGCCCTGCTGGAGGGCCGGGACGTCACCTTCGTCTACGTGCCGGCCCACCAGGTGGACGGCGACCCGCTGAACGCGATCGCCGACAAGGCCGCCAGCGACGCCGCCCGGACCCAGCAGGACGCCTCCGGCACCGCCGCCGACCTGCCGGTCCCCGACCCGGCCGCCGCCTCGAAGGCCCCCAAGGCACGCAGCCCCCGGGCCGCCGGCGCGGGCGGCACCGGCAGCACCGGCGGCACCGGCAGTACGGCCAAGCGGGCCGGCACCTCCCGCACCCTGAACGCCCGCTTCCCGGGCACCTGCCCGTGCAGCCGCCCGTACGGCAAGGGCGACAAGATCACCAAGGTCGGCAGCTCCTGGGGTCACCCGGAGTGTGCCGCCGCCCACGCCTGAGCACTCCCGAGCCTGAGCACTCCCGCGCCTGGGCGCGCCCATGGCTGAGCAGTCGGGGGCCGCGCGCCGTACAGGTGGGTGGGCCGCCCAGGACGGGCCCCCGGGCAGGCCCGAAGGAGGTGGGCGCGGTGATCGTCTCGCAGACGCCGGAGTTCCACGTCGGGGACCGGGTGTGGGTCTACCGCGAGTCCTCCTACGCGGCGGTCGAGAGTGCCGTCGTGCTGGAGGCCCCGGCGGACCGCAGCCTGCGGCTGGAGTACGGCGACGGTCATCGCGGCCACCTCAGAGCGGGCCGGGTCGAGCTGCTCGCCCCGGGCTCCGGCGGGCCGCCGGGCACCTGACCGCCGACCGGCGACCGCACCCGCGCGACCGGCCGACCGCGGGGGTGCGGTCGGGCGGTCGTCGCGGTCCTGCGGGGGTGTCGTCCACGCGGGGGCCACGCTCACGCGTTGGCGGGGGTGGACTTCTGGGCGATTCGCATGTTGTACTCGAA
>NZ_JBHTWX010000144.1:0-20740 GCF_042792155.1 Kitasatospora sp. NPDC056651
GCCCCCCACCCCCCCGGCGCCCCGGGGGGGCCGGGCGCCCCCCCCCCGGCGCCCCCGGCCGCGGGGTCGTTGTCAGTGGCGCGCGCTACGCTCCCGGCACCCTGAGGAAACGCCCGGGCCCGCTCCTCCGAATTCGCCTACGGGGAGTGGGCCCGGGTGGGGGATCGGCACCGCGCCCTGCGCGGCCGCGGGCACCGGGCGACCATCCGGTCCGGGGTCAGAGCCAGCCGCGCTCGTCGGCGATCCGCAGGGCCTCGGAGCGGTTGCGGGTGCCGGTCTTGGTGATGGCCGAGGAGGAGTAGTTGCGGACCGTCCCCTCGGACAGGTAGAGCTTGGCCGCGATCTCGGCCACCCCGGCGCCCGAGCGGGAGGCGTTCAGGACGTCGCGTTCGCGGGCGGTGAGCGGGGAGGCGCCGGCGGCGAGGGTGGCGGCGGCCAGTTCCGGGTCCACCACCCGCTCCCCCGCCACGACCCGGCGGATCGCGTCGGCCAGCGCCTCGGCCGGGGCGTCCTTGACCACGAAGCCGACCGCGCCCGCCTCCATGGCCCGGCGCAGGTAGCCGGCCCGGCCGAAGGTGGTGAGGATGACGACCCGGCACCACGGCGCCTGCTGGGCCAGCACGGCGGCCGCCGCCAGGCCGTCCAGCCCGGGCATCTCGATGTCGAGCAGGGCGACGTCCGGCCGGTGCTCCAGGGCCGCCCGCGCGACCTGGTCGCCGCGGCCGACGGCGGCGACCACGGCGAAGTCGTCCTCCAGGTCGAGCAGGGTGCACAGCGCGGTGCGGACCAGTTCCTGGTCCTCGGCGAGCAGTAGGCGGATCGTCATGGCGTCCCTTCGCGGCCTTGGTGGCGTTGGTGGCGTTGGTGGCCTTCACGGCCTTCACGGCCTTCACGGCGTTTCACGGCGTTTCACGGCCGGGGTCCGGGCCGCCCGGCGGGACGGTGACCAGCAGCCGCCACCCGCGCGGGTCGAGCGGACCGGCCTCGACCGTACCGCCCGCCGCGGCGACCCGTTCCCGCAGGCCCGTCAGGCCCTTGCCGCCGACGGCGCCGCCGCGGCCGCCCGGGGCTCCCGCGCCACCGGGAAGGCCCGGGGCGGCGCCGGTCCCGTCGTCGCGGATCTCCACCGAGCCGGCGGTGAGCAGCACCGAGCAGCGGTCCGCCCGGGCGTGCCGGACCACGTTGGTGATCCCCTCGCGCACCACCCAGCCGAACAGTTCGCGCTCCCGCGGTGCGACCGCGTCCGCCGCCGTCGGCAGGTCGGCCACCACCCCGGCGGCGCGCAGCAGTTCGCGTCCACGCGCGAGTTCGCCGGCCAGGGTCACCTCGCGGTAGCCGGTGACGGCCGCGCGGACGTCGGACAGCGCCTGACGGGACAGCGTCTCCACGGCCGCCATCTCCGCGACCGCCTGGTCCAGGTCCTTGCCCGCGAGCCGCTGGGCCACCCGGGACTTGACGGTGATGGCGGTGAGCGAGTGCCCCAGCAGGTCGTGCAGGTCCCGGGCGATCCGGTTGCGCTCGGCCTCCGAGGCGAGCCGCGCCACCTCGGCCCGGGCGGTGAACAGGGCCTCGTTGGTGGAGGCGATCTCGGCGAAGGCGCCGCAGGTGAGCGAGGTGAACAGCAGGGCCAGGGCCTGGAAGCCCCCGGGCCCGGTGTGCCAGGGGCGCACCGCCCAGGGCACCACCAGCGCGGCCAGCGCGCCGGCCGCCACCACCCTCACGGCGTGCCGGCGCCACAGGATGGCGACCACGGAGACGACCACAGTGGCGAGGAAGAAGGCGTCCTCGTGGGCGAACGGCAGCGCGGCCACGAACAGGGCCGTCATCGCGGCCACCAGCGGTGCGATCCAGCCCCGCCGGCCGTACCCGAAGGCGAGGGCCAGGAGCACGTAGCAGGCGCAGAAGGCGACGACCACGGCGTATCCGGCGGTCGCGGCCGCCCCGGAGACGGTGCCGCCGACGGCGACGGCTGTCAGCGCCGGAAAGACCATCATCCCGCTCCCCAGCAGGAGGCGCTGCCAGCCCTGCACCCAGGGACGGGCGTGGCCCGGCGCGCTCTCCGGCCCGGGGGACGTGGTCGCGCGGTCCCCGCCCGAGCCCGTGTGTTCGAGGCCCATCACTCCTGCTCCCCCTCCTCAGAGCCTGGCGAACAGGCTACGCAGGTGCCGCCCGTTGATCACGGCGGCCACGCCCAGCAGGGCGAGCCCGCACACGCCCTGCTCGACCTTCATCCACACCGGGAAGGTACCGGGCAGGGCGATGATCGCGACGATGGCGACGAGCATGACGGCCGAGAGGATCCGCAGCCGCCGGAAGGCGCCCCGGGAGCCGCCGGCGGCCCGGACGGTCAGCAGGAGGGTGAGGGCGGCGCTGGCCGCGACGATGGCGCCGCGCACCAGCACCGGCGCGGTGACCACCGAGTGGTGGTCGCGGAGGACGACGGCGCCCGCCAGCGTGGCGACGCTGAGGCCGAGGTAGGCGAGCACGAGCCGCCGTACGGTACGGAAGGCCCGACGGGTGTCGGGGTGTTGCAGGTCGGTGGTGGTCATGGCATCCATGCTGGTCGCCGGGCCGGTGCGCGGGGCAGTGTGTTCACGCACCGGCCCACCGTGACAATTGTCAGTACCCGGTCGGCCCGGCCCGCTCCCCGTCCAGCAGGCACACCATGTGCAGCTTCGCGACGGCCCGCCCGTCGACCACGACGGCCCTCGACTCCCGCCCCCACACCTCGAAGCCGCAGGCGGTGTAGAGCCGCAGGGCCGGCTCGTTGCCCTCCGAGACGGTCAGCAGCACCTGGCGCAGCCGCCCGTCCCGGGCCGCCGTGCGCAGCACCTCCCGCACCAGGGCGCGACCGATCCCCCGGCCGCCGGCACCGCGGGCCACCGCCATGCCGTACACGGTGCCCTTGTGCCGTTCCTGGGTACGCGACGGCACCTTCAGTCCGGCGGTGCCGACCAGCGTGCCGGCGCGGTCGAAGGCGCCGATCAGGGCACCCGGGCCGGACTCGGCCGCCGCCAGCCGGCGCAGCGTCGCGGACGGAGGCTTGGCGGCCTCCTCGGCGTGGCTGGAGGTGAAGGCGCTCGGCGTCGCGCGCAGCGCCTCCAGCCGGAAGGCCCGGTAGGGTTCGGCGTCGGCGACGCCGAGGCGGCGCAGCAGCACGCCGGACCCGGCCGTCGGGGGCTCGGTTCGCTCGGGGTGCTCAGGGCGCTCAGGGCGCTCGGAGTGCTCGGGGCGCTCAACCGAGGCGGACACGGGTGCACCTCGTCACGTACGGCAGGGCGATCTCCTCGCGGCCCGTCAGGTCCGGGTGGGTGGCCAGCAGCTGCTCGACGTCGGCCAGCAGGCGGACCCGCTCCTCCTCCGGCAGGGCGATCACATAGCTCCGCGAGGCGACCATGTCGACGATCCCGGCCCTCGTGGTGAGGTGCTCCCAGCGGATCTCCAGGCGCTCGGGCGCGCCGAACGGTGCCGGGAGGACCGGCCGGGTGTCGATCCGCCGCGGCGACGAACGGTGCATCAGCACCCCCAGTGCGGCCGCCCAGGGCTCGGACTCGTCCCGGACGTTCCACACCAGCGCGAGCGTCCCGCCGGGGGCGAGCACCCGCGCGATCTCCGGCACCGCGACCGCCGGGTCGAACCAGTGCCAGGCCTGCGCCACCACCACCGCGTCCACGCTGCCGTCCGGCAGCGGGATGCGCTCGGCCGAACCGGCCCGGACCGCCGCCTTCGGCACCGCCGCGGCCAGCCGTGCCCGCATCCCCTCGTCGGGCTCCACCGCCACCACGTCCAGCCCGGCCTCGACCAGCAGCGCGGTCGCCTTGCCCGTCCCGGCGCCCAGATCGAGCACCCGCCGGGCCTCCCGGGGCACCGCCGACCCGACCAGCGCCCGCGGATAGCCCGGCCGGCCGTGCTGGTACGCGTCCACCGCCACCCCGAACGACCGTGCCCGCAGCCGCCCCGCCCACCGCCGGGTCGCCCCCTGCCGCGTCATTCCGCAGGCCCGCCCGACCTCCTCCCAGGTCGCCTCCCGCCCGCGCCGCAGCTCCTCCACCAGCTCCGTCCGCCGCTCCTCCAACGCCTCGATCGCCCCCGACAGCCGCCGCAGCCCCTCCAGCCCGCCGCCTCCGGCCACAGCCGCCGCCACCCGCCGACCAAGATCGTCCGTTTCCATGGCCCGGGACTGTACGGACCTGCGACACCGGATGTCAACAGCCGTTGCCTACCTACGCAACACTTGTTGCCTCCGGCGGCTCGCCCGTCACAGCGGACGAAGCGTGAGCGCGAACTGGGGAAGCGCCAGCAGCAGCAGAACGGTCCCGGCCTCGATCCAGCGGTACTTCGCCCGGATGATCGCACTGGTACCGGCCAGCGCGGAGAGCAGCGGGCCCGCCGGATCGTGCGCGGCCCGCTCGAAGGCCCGGCGCAGCCGATCCCGGCCCGTGCCCGGAGCGATGTGCTCGAAGTACCCCGGCCCGGCCGCCGCGCCCCGCCGCCCCTTCCGGTGACGCGGCACCAGTGCGGACGCGAAGCAGCCGACGGCCAGCAGGGCACTCACCACGGCGCTCCACCGCAGCAGCGGAGCCGTCCAGGCCGTCGAGCCGGAACCAGCCCCGCCGTCCAGCGGGATGAAGGTGGCGAGCACCGCGCCGGTGAAGGCCAGGAACACGGCGGCCTTGGTGTCGGCCCGGACGAGTTCCGCGCTGTTGGCCGCCATCAGACGCTCCATCGCCGACACCGAGGACGGGCTGGACGCCGGTATCGGGGCGGCGGACCGGCGGGGCCGTCCGACGACCGGGCGCCGGGGGCTCCTGCCGGCGGAGCGCCCCCGTACCCGGCGTATGCGGGTCATCGCGGCACCCCGTTCGGGACGCCGCCGGACCAGCCGTTGACCTGGGGGTGGAACTTGACGAACTCCGGCCCCGGAGGGTGCGGCGGCTGCGGGGGCTGCTGGGCAGGCCCGGGGACCTGCCGTCCGAGGGAAACCAGCCGGTCGCGCAGGATCATGGACAGCTCCTCCTGCTCCGGCTCCGTCAGTTTGCCCAGCATGAGCGCCATCCGGTCCTGCCAGGTGGTATCGCCACGGAGCAGGTCGGCGTGGTTGACCACCCAGTCCAGGACGTCGCGCACCTCGTCGGGCTTCCGGGCGAGCCAGAGGGCCGCGAGGGCGACCGGGCCGTCCTGTACCCAACGCCGACAGAACTCGTACTCCTCCTTGCTCTTGACGGTCCAGTCGAAGGGCACGTCCATCGCGTCCGGCTCACCGAGCCGCAGTTCGCTACCGCCGTCCCGCCCGGAGACGTCCGTGACGCGGTAGCCGAGGCCGCAGTGGGGCAGCACGTACGGGGCCGCGAGGTAGTGCACCAGCTCCTCGGGGCCCAACCTGGTCCCCGCGACGGCGAACTGCTCCTCAAGCTGGTGCAGGCGCCCGTCGAGGTCCTTGCGGACCGGCACCTCCCCTCGACTGGTCCGGGTCTGCACGACCCGGGCGGCGTCGTGAACCCACCACAGGAAGTGGATCTCCAGCGTTTCCCTGCCGTACGCGGTGCGCAGGCCGATCGCCCGTACGCCCGACCGCTCAGTGAGGTTCACCAGGAACGCCTGGTCGAAGCCGCGCAGTCCCAGCCGCGCGGCGAATCCGCCGCCCTCCCCCATGTCCGCCGGTCCCGGGCGGCCCTTCCCGAGCTGGTGGTAGAGCCCGTGGCGGTCCCCCAGCACCAGGGCCTGGTCACGCCGCCCGGACCAGCGGTGCCAGAGGATCTCCCGCCAGGGGGCGCGGGTGGCCTGGGTGTAGACGGGCGGGTCAGTGTCGAGGGTCATCGTGGCCTCCGGAGGCGGGGGTGGGCTGGAAGGGCTGGGGCTCACCGCGCCGCCAGGCCTCCAGCGCGCGGTGGGCGATGTGGCGTCCGAACAGGTCGGGGTCGTCGCTGCGGTCGATCGCGGTCAGCAACCCGAACACGCCGGGGCGCATCTCCTGGGCGAGGGCGATGAGCAGCGCCTCCACGGGGGCGCGAAGCGGCTCCTCCCAGGCCGCCTGACGGCACCAGTCGAGCACCGTGCGGCCGGCATCGGCGGATCGGCTCGGGTCGTTCAGCGACCGCCGGACGAGTGAGATCACGTGATCGCCGAACTCCCCATCGGGCCCCAGCTGCTGCAGGAACCACGACGGGTCGCGGAGCAGGCCCAGGAAGGTGGTGAAGGCGAGTTCGGTGTCGTGCCCCGGCCGGTCCGCCCACTGCACGAGTTTCCGGAAGACGGCCGCTTGGCTTCCGCCCGCGAAGAGGCTCCCGAGTGACCAGATCACCATCGCGGCGACCGCGTTCTCCTCCCCCTCCTTCCCGCGGAAGCAACGCCGAAGGAGTGAGAGCGAGAACTCCGGCCAGGCCGCGCCGAAGGCACCGCCGCAGGCGCCGGCCGCCGTCCACCGGAGTTGCCAGCCCCCGTTGGAACTCCAGCTGCTGAGGCGGTGCTTCACCTCGCCGACGAGGATCGGGTCCTGGGCCGCGATCCCCAGCGCGTACGCGGCGATGGTCCGGCTCTGCGCGTGTTCGGACTTGGCCAGCATGCGGATGTGGGTCAATGCCCGACGGGCACCGCTCCAACCTGCGGCCATCCCCACCACGCGGCCCATGGGCAAGGCCAGATCCGGCTCAGCGGCAGGGGCTTTGTTGATCCACTCGGTCAGCAGTCCCGACACCTGCCCGTACTGCCGCCACACGTACCTCAACACGGCCTCCGCCTGCCGGTGCCGTTTGAAGCGGATCGGCTCCACCAGGTAGGCGTAGCTCGCGGTCCTCCGCGTTCCACCCGGCGCGCACTCGGCCCGGATCGTCGCCAGCAGTTCGTCCAGCGAGCGACGAAGGACGAACCTCGGGTTCGGTTGGAGCGCCTCGCCGTCCCCGTCCGCCCGTCGCACCGCATCAAGGCGGCCATCGGCCAGTCCCAGCAGGCGCTCGGTCTCGTCCTGGACGATTCGGTGGTCGAGCCCTTCCAGAACACTCGTCACCAGCAGGAACGCCAGGGCGTCCGGGTCCCCGCGAAGCTCTTCCAGGAGGTCGGGAACCTCCGTCCCCGCGAGGAAGCTGAGCCGCTGGCCGAGGTCGGCCGGGTCGGGGCCTTCGTCGCCGGCCCGGCTCACCTCGTCGACGAGTTCGGCGACCTGGGCCGGCATCAACTCGGGTGCCAGCAGCTCGTCCAGATCCGCTTCCAGCCGGGCCAGCAGCGCCCGGCGTCGCCCCGCATCGGGCACCACCGCTTCCAGGCGGGCATCGAAGACCGCACGAGGAGACGGGGGCGTGTAGCGCACCGGACTGAGGTCCAGGTCGCGGGCCATGCCACGGAGCAGGTCCGCGTCGTGCGGCAGCAGGACCACCATGACGGCCTCGGCCTCCTCCAGCCGCTGGCGCAGCTTGGCGACCGCCGCCGGCCCCAGCCGCACCGCCGGCGACAGGCCGTGCACCAGGTACCCGCGCGCCTCGCTGTGGGTGGGCCGCCAGGAGGAGAGGTCCGAGTCGCTGTCCAGCGCGCGCAGGGCCATGCTGTTCCCGCTGCTCTCGAACAGGAGGTTGATGCCCGTGGTGCGGCGCCCGGTACCGGGTTCGCCGACGAGGAAGAGCAAGCGGGTACCGAGCGTCCTCAGGGCCTCGGGGAAGCAGTCCGGTTCCGCGAACCCGGTCCGGGCGGCCAGGACCTCCGAGGTGGAGATGGGGCCGTCCTGGGCCTCCACCCGCTCGCCGCCACCCGGAGCGGCACCGTTGGCACCGTTCTCCACGCGCTGGCCCCCGAACACCGAACCGGTGTTGATGTTGCCGTTCGGCGCGTAGATGAAGGGACGGCCGGCCCGCCAGGCAGCGAACTCCTCTTCCAGGTCATCGAGGTCGAGGTCGGGCTCGGGCGCCCCGGGCGGGCCCTCGATGGCCGGGCGCTCGTCGGGACTCACCGGTGGTGCCCGTTCTTGTCGCCGCTGACGATGTCGCCCACGTTGCCGTTGACCGTCCCGAACTTGACCCCCTCCACGCGGTCACCGCCGTAGGAGTCACCACGCACGTTCGTGACCTGCTGCCCGCCGTGCACCGTGCCGATGTTCATGTTGCTGCCGTCGCCCCGCTGGTTGACCGCCGCCCTCGGCGCGCGGCGCCCCTGCGGCTGCCCGTCCGCCTTCCGCCCGGTCCGCCGCCCCTCCTGCTCCGCCACCACGGTGTCGCCGAGGATCCTCCGGTCGTAAAGGTTCCCGGAGGGTGCGGGCACGTACAGCCACGCCCGCTGGTCGAAGCGCTTGCCCTCGACCGTCGCGGGCACCTCGATGAAGTGGTCGGGGTGGCGCCCGGTGAAGCCGCCGGCCACCGCGTCCTGGTAGCACCGGTCGGACAGGATGGCGGCGACGTGGGTGATGCTCTCGTTGGAGGCGGCCAGCATGGCCTTCACCGGGCGGGAGTCCAGCAGTCGGTGGGTGTCGTTGCGCGGGGTGCCGTTGCCGTCGAACTCCCCGCCGTCGTCCGGGAGCGGGCCGATGTTGAGGCTGACGCGCAGTCGGAGGCGCACCATCCCGACCGAATGGACGTTGAACTCCGTGAGCACCTCCTGGAGGGCGTTCAGCCAGGGGTGGATCAGGAAGGGCATCCACGCCGGGTCGAACCCGAAGACGTACCCGTCGCCGGTGGAGTTGGGGAACCGCTGGTCGTTCCAGACCTCGGCCAGTCCGGCCCGATCGAAGGACCGCTGGAACACCTCCTGCACGGCCTTGCTGATCACGCCGTGTTCGATCGCCGGGTATCCGGTGAAGTCCTTGGCGTCCACGGCGACGATGCCCCGGTACGGCGGGAGGTGGCGGCTGCGGCTGTACGGCAGGGCGCTGGCCTCGGGCATCGGCTGGTCGAACTCCGTCATCTCTGCTCCTCGCGGGTTCCGTGCTGACCTTGCGTCACCCAGCTTCGCGACACCGCGTCGCGCCGTGTGCTCACTCAGTGCGGAAAGTGCGTGACGGAGGTCACATCGAGGAGCGGACGGGCCCGTCAGTCATGGAGCGCCGTGGCCGCCCCGCGGAGGGCGGCGAGGTCGCCGATGGCGATGGACTTGCGGCCGGCCTCGACCCGGTGGGCGGCAAGGGAAGTGAGCGCCGCGGTGACGGTGTTCCGGGAGACCCCGAGGTGCTGGGCCAGTTCGTCCCGGGTCAGGGCGAGGTCGATCCGGCGACCGCGGGCCGGTGCCGCTCCGGTGGAGAGGTCGGCCAGGGCGACCAGGGCGGCCGCCAGTCGCGGCACGACATCGCCGCCGGTCCGGGCCAGGTCCGACTCCCGCAGCCGCCCCATGGCGTAGCGGACCATCACGGGGAACAGCTCGCGCTCGGCGACGAGGCGCAGGAAGACCTCCTTGGTGAGGACGGCGACCGTGCAGTCGGAGATCGCCTGGACGCTCGCCGAGCGGACGCCGTCGTCCAGCACGGCGACTTCCCCGAGCAGTTCACCCGGCCCCCGGAAGGCCAGCAGCCGGACGTCCCCGTTGCGCTCCCGCCGGCTCACCTTGGCCACTCCGGCCAGCAGGGCGAGGACGTGGGTGCCCGGTTCGCCCTGGCGCAGCAGGGTGGCGCCGAGCGGGTGCCGACGTTCGAACGCCTCGGCCAGCAGGCCCGTCCAGGCCGGTTCGCCCATGAGGTGGCGCAGGGTGCGGCCCGGCGGGTCCGGTGCGTGGCGCCCGTGATCGGTCATGCGACGACCCTAGGAGGCCCGGTGCGGGGTGCGGGCTGGAACCGGGGGTTCGGGGGCGGGGTGGCAGGCCCGGGGCGGGTTCTCGTCCGGGTGATTGGCGGACGACGGGTTGACCGGGCTCACCGCGCTAGCACGAACTCGACGGGACGTGGCTGGACTTGGCGCGGAAACCCTTCGCATGAGCGAATCCGGGACGGGACGGCGGCGCGCGGGCGGCGGGGCGAGAAGCCTGGTGGGAGGACGGCGGCCACGGCCGGGTGCGACTGGTGTGCGAGATGTCGGTGTTGTCCGGTCGATTGCGACAAGTCGGTTGCGGGACGATATTTTTGACTTTCGGTCAGGATGTCCTGAACCTGGCTATGCTGCACCACCACGCCTCCGGAGCCGGTCGCCGCCCGTCCCCGTACTGTTCCGATCGTTTGAGGATTGCCGAATGCTTCGAGCTGGATCGTCACCCACCAGACGGCGCCGGACGCCGCTGCTCGGCTGGTTGTTGCCGACTGCGGTGATGGCGGCGGCCGTGGCGGTCGCCGCGATGGTGGTGTCCGCCGGGGCCCGGGCCGAGTTGCTGTGGTGCGGCGCCACGGGCACCGTGCTGGTGGCCGTCGTCGCCGCCGAATCGTCCCGCCGGGGGCGGGCGTTGAGCGAGTCGCGGGACCGGCACACCCGGCAGCTGGAGGACGTGCAGCGCCGCCTGACGGCGCAGGAGGACGAGCTGGACCGGCTCGCCCGGCGCGAGATGCGCAGGATCGTCGCCGGGGCCCGGTACGGGTACTCCTTCGACATCCTGACCGCCCCGTTGGAGAAGAGCGACGCCCCCGTCTCGCCGCGCTTCCGCCGCTCCCTGATCACGGTCGCCGAGGCCGTCGCCAAGGCGGTCGACGACGAGACCAGCCGGCGCGACTCGGCCGAGCGGGCCTTCGTCCACATCACGCGCCGGGTGCAGGCCATCATCCACCGGCAGGCCAAGGACCTGCGGGAGATGGAGGACCGGCACGGCACCGACCCGGCGGTCTTCGACGACCTGCTGCGGCTGGACCACGGCAACGCGCTGGCCGGCCGTATGGCCGACAGCATCGCCGTGCTCTCCGGTGCCCGACCCGGCCGCCAGTGGAACAGGCCGATCGCGCTCTACAGCGTGCTGCGAGGCGGCATGTCCCGGATCCTGGAGTACCAGCGGGTGGACCTGCACCCGGTGGCCCAGATCTCGGTCATCGGCCCGGCCGTCGAACCCCTGATCCACGCCGTCGCCGAACTGCTCGACAACGCCACCCGCTACTCCCCGCCGCAGAGCCACGTGCACCTGAGCGCCTCCGAGGTGCAGACCGGGATCGCCATCGAGATCGAGGACGGCGGCGTCGGTCTGAGCGAGGACGCCCGGTTCCGCGCCGAGCGCTCGATCCGCGAGGCGATGGTCTCCAAGGAGTTCGACGACCTCGCCGAGTCCCCCCGGCTGGGCTTCGCCATCATCGGCCGGCTCTGCCAGGCGTACGGCTTCCAGATCTCGCTGCGCCGTTCCGCGTACGGCGGTGTCCGGGCGGTGCTGGTCGTACCGAAGGCGATGCTCACCACCGCTCCGCCGACCGGCCGGGCGCACGGCATCGGAGGCTTCTCCGGCCCCCGTCCGCTGCCGCCGAACCGCCCCCGGCACGCGGCCCCGAGCCGCCCCTGGGGCGCCAGGACGACCCCGGCCGGTGTCGGGCCGGCCAACGGTTCGACCAATCCGTGGGGGCCCCCGCCCCCCGGCCCGGGCGCCGGAGACGACGAGGTGATCGTGACCGAATGGACCGCCAACGGCCTGCCGCAGCGCCGGCGCAGCCAGCCGTTGGTGTCCCGGACCTACCGCGGCGCGGCGCGGACCGTCGCGCAGCCCGCCGGGCCGCCCGCCCAGGCACCGCGCCCCGCCAAGGAGCGCAAGGAGCCGGGCCTGTGGGTGGAGGCGTTCATGCGGGGCATCAAGGGCACCGGCCCGAACCCCACCGGACCGAACCCCTCCGGACCGGCCCGCGCCGAACACGGCCCGGGCACCCGACGCACCACGGACGCCGGACAGCCGGACGCCGGACAGCCGGACACCGGGCACACCGGCGCCGCACACACGAGTGACGAGACGGCAGGGAAGGGCGAGCAGTGACTCCGCACCGCAGCAACATGGACTGGATCCTCAACGACCTCGCGCACAGCGTCCCGTACGTGCGCCACATCATCGTGCTGTCCGCCGACGGTCTGCGGATCGCCCAGTACGGCACCGACCCGGACGCCGCCGACCGCCTCGCCGCCGCCTGCGCCGGGCTGCAGAGCCTGGCCGGCGCGATCGGCCACGAGTTCCCGCACGGCGACGGCTCGATGCGGCTGGTGGTGATCGAGGTGGACGGCGGCTACTTCTACCTGATGGCGGCCGGCGACCGCGCCTACCTCGCGGTGCTCGCCGACGAGGGCGTGGACGCCGGCCTGGTGAGCCACCAGATGCGCGACCTGGTGGCCCGGATCGGCGAGCACCTGTCCACCCCGCCGCGCAACCCCGAGGCGGTCGCGTGAACCGGCTCCCGGCCCGGCCTGCCGCGACGCGCTCCAGAAGCGGGGCGGCCCATGAACGAGCACAGTGAGGCGGCGGCATGACGGCCGAGAAGGGCGGCTGGGAAGGCCCCGAACCCGACCGGCTGTACGTGATCACCCGGGGCCGCAGCGGCGGCTCCGGACTCGGGGTGGTCGACCTGGTCACCCTGATCGTCTCCCGTGGTGAGCCGACCCCGGCCCACCAGCCGGAGCACGCCGCCATCCTGCGGCTGTGCCGCTCCCCGCTCTCGGTCGCGGAGGTCTCCGCCTATCTGGAGCTGCCGGCCAGCGTGGTCGCCGTGCTGCTGGCGGACCTGCTCGACAACGGGCTGGTCGAGGCCCGTGCCGCCGCCGTGCCCACGGCGGAACTCCCCGAACGCGCCCTGTTGGAGGCGGTGATCCATGGACTTCAGCGGCTCTGACACGGTGGTCGGTCCGGCCCGCGCCGACCTGCTGCCGGACACCGTCAGCACAGCGGTCAAGGTGGTGGTCGTGGGCGGATTCGGCGTCGGCAAGACGACGCTGGTCAGCTCCGTGAGCGAGATCCGCCCGCTGACCACGGAGGAGACCATGACCCAGGCCGGGGTCGGCGTGGACGACCCGACCGGGGTCGAGCACAAGACCTCCACCACCGTGGCCATGGACTTCGGCCGGATCAGCATCAGCGACCGGCTCGTGCTGTACATCTTCGGCACCCCCGGCCAGGAGCGGTTCTGGTTCCTCTGGAACGGCCTGTTCGAGGGCGCCCTGGGCGCGGTGGTGCTGGTGGACACCCGCAGGCTGGAGGTCAGTTTCGAGGTGATCGGCCGGCTGGAGGAGCGCGGCGTGCCCTTCGTGGTGGCCGTCAACGGCTTCCCGGAGGCTCCGTCCGTCCCGTTCGACGAACTGCGCGGCGCGCTCGACTTGCCGGCCGAGGTGCCGATCGTCACCTGCGACGCGCGCAGCCGGGAGTCCAGCCGGGACACCCTGATGACCCTGATGCACTACCTGTACGAGCTGGCCGTTCCCCCCACCGGCCGATCCGACGGACCGTCCGCCCGACGCCCGTGACCGAACCACCCCCGCGACCGAACCACCCCCGCGACCGGAGACTCCGTGACCACCCCGTTCCCCGAACCCGCCGACCTGGCACCCGCTCCCGCGCCGCCGCCCGGCTGCCCGGCCCACGCGGGCGGCCGCATCGCCCCGACCGGCCCCGGCGGGCTGCGCCGCCTGTACGGGCCGGAGGCCGAGGCCGACCCCGTGCTCCTGTACGACAGGTTGCGCGCCGAACACGGCGACGTCGCCCCGGTGCTGCTGCACGGGGACCACCGCGCCTGGCTGGTGCTCGGCCACGGCGCCAACATCGCCGCGATGCGCACCCCCTCGCTGTTCTCCCGGGACTCCCGCCTGTGGAACGCCTTCCGCAACCAGGAGGTCCCGGCGGACTCCCCGCTGCTGCCGGTCATCGCCTGGCAGCCGATCTGCGTGTTCGCGGACGGCGAGGAGCACCGCCGGCTGCGCGGCGCGCTGGTGGACGGCCTGAACGGCTTCGACCAGCGCGGTATCCGCCGCCACGTCCGCCGCTTCACCACCGACCTGGTCCAGGTGGTCGGACCGACCGGCGAGGCCGAGCTGATCTCCCAGTTCGCCGAGCACCTGCCGATGCTGGTGATGACCAAGCTGATCGGCGTTCCGGACGAGTTCGGTCCGCAACTGGTGGTCGCCGCACGGGACCTGATGAAGGGCACCGCGACGGCCATCGCCAGCAACGACTACGTGGTCACCAGTCTGCGCCGGACCGTCGCCGTCAAGCGCGAGCAGCCCGGGGACGACCTGACCACCCGACTGCTGGCGCACCCGGCCGGGCTGACCGAGGACGAGGTGCTGGAGCACCTGCGGGTGGTGCTGCTGGCCGCGAACGAGACCACCGTCAACCTGATCGCCGACTCGCTGAAGATGGTGCTCACCGACCCGCGGTTCCGCGCCCACGTCTCCGGGGGGCAGATGACCCTGGGCGAGGCGCTGGACCAGGTGCTCTGGGACGCCCCGCCGATGTCCCTGGTGGCCGGCCGCTGGGCGACCGCCGACACCGAGCTGGGCGGTCAACGGATCGCGGCCGGGGACATGCTGCTGCTCGGGCTGGCGGCGGGCAACGTCGACCCGGTGGTCCGGCCCGACCTCGCCGCCCCGCTGCACGGCAACCGCTCCCACCTGTCCTTCGGCGCCGGGCCGCACGAGTGCCCGGGCCAGGACATCGGGCGGCACGTCGCCGAGGCCGGGATCGACATCCTGCTCACCCTGCTGCCGGACGTCCGGCTCGCGGTGCCGGAGGAGGAGCTGACCTGGAGCTCGGCCTGGATCTCCCGGCACCTGACCGCGCTGCCGGTGGAGTTCACCCCGCGCGACATCGAGCCGGACCCGGCCTCGGTGGCGGAGGCCGAGGCGGAACTCGCCGAGGCCGAGCGGGCGGAACGGGCCGAGCGGGCGGAGGCCGCGGCAGCCCGGTCCGGCGAGGGCTCCGGGGGCGCCGGGAGCACCGGGAGCGGCGAGACCGTCGGCGGCCCTGCGGCGCCGGAACAGGCGGCCCCGACCGTCCCGGCGCCACGACGCGGCTGGTGGGACGTGCTGACCGGCCTGTTCCGGCGCTGAGCGGCCGCGCCGATCGGCTGCGGGTCAGCCGTCGGTCAGCCGTCGGTCACCCGTCGGTCAGCCGTCGGTGCGGCGCCGGTACAGGGTGAAGGTGTCCACCGGGGTGAGGTCGCCGTGCGGCCCGTCGAAGGTGTAGTAGGTGACCTTCATGGTGGTGGTGCCGCCGCGCCGGGTGCCCGGGTCGACGTCGAAGGCCGCGAAGCCGTGGGTGTGGGTGCGGTCCTGGACGGCGGCCCAGGGCGCGTCCTCGGTGACCCAGATCGACTCCCGGTAGGGCATCCCCGGCTGCTGCTGCTCCAGCCCGACGACCACCCGTCCCTTGGGCTGCTCGAAGAGGTCGTCCTGGGTGGTGGCGGCGTTGCCGCCGGCCCCGATGATCATGTGGACGGTGCCCCGCCCGGTGTCGACCAGGTCGGTGCGGGTCTCGCTCGGCACCGGGGTGCGGGTGTCGTTGGGCAGGGTGCCGCGGACGGGGTGGGAGCGCTCGTAGTAGTGCTCGTGGCCGCAGACCACCAGGTCGACCCCGTAGGCGTCGAACAGCGGGCCCCAGGCCTCCCGGAGGCCGAGGTCGCTGCCGGAGCCGCTCACCGAGCTGGAGATCATCGGGTGGTGCATGCAGACCACGATCCAGTCGATCGCCCGGTCGCCCCGGGCTGCCCGCAACTCCCTTTCCAGCCAGCGTCGTTGGGCGCCGCCGGAATAGCCGCGCAGGTAGATGTCGCCGGAGTTCTGGATGGCTTCGTCGTCGTTGGCCAGGCTGATGAAGCGCACCGAGCCAACGGTGAAGGCGTACCACATGCCGCGGGTCTCCTGGTCGGCGGAGGCCGAGGAGTCGGGCAGGGAGAAGTAGGCCTGGTAGCCGAGCGCGCCGATCGGGCCGTTGCCGCCCTCGCCCTCGTGGTTGCCGACGCAGGGCATCCAGGGCCGCAGCCGGGTGGAGCGGCTGTTGCCGATGAACCAGTCGGCCCAGGTCGCGGTGCGGCTCATGCCGTGACGGCCGGAGTAGGAGGAGTAGCAGAGGTCGCCGTTGACGAGGTTGAACAGCGGCCCGACGCGTTCGACGGCCGCGACGATGTCGGCGGCGGCCGCGGAGCCGACCTGGGTGCTGGTGTACACCGGGAACCGGCCGAGCGGCGAGGGCACGCCGTCGGGGAACTGGACCTTGCGGCGGAGGTTGGGCGTGCCCTGGTCGCCGAAGCTGGTGAAGGTGAAGGGCGCGCGGCCGCGCGGGGCGGTGGTGAAGGTGCCGGTCTCGGGAGTGGCGCCGTCGTGGCCGGCGCCGTACAGGTAGGTGGTGCCGGGCCGAAGGCCGGAGAGCCGGGCGTGGTGGACGTACACCTCCACCTTGTCGATCGAGTCCCGGTAGGTGCGGGTCTCGGCGTCGACGACCCGGCCGAGGCCGCCGTCCGGCGTGCCGTAGCGCACCTGCGGGCGGCGGACGGTCTGCGGGGTGAGCCAGGAGACGGTCATCTCGGTGCCGGCGTCGGTGCCGAACTGGAGGTGCAGTCCGATGACGCCGGCCGTTCCGGTGCGGTGCGGGGTGGTCTGGAGCAGTGGACCGGTCGGGGCGTCGCCGGCCGGTCGGGCGGCCGCGGGTTGCGCGGCCGCCGCCGAACCCGCGGCCACCAGGGCGGCTCCGGCCGCCGAGGTGCCCTTGAGGACGGACCTGCGTGGGATGGTCATGGAACCTCCGCCTGTCGAGTGAGGGGTTCGACGGCCAGTCACTCTAGTGACATGAACATCTAAAGACGATCCCTTTCACAGGCTGCGATCCCGGGCACGCCGGAGGCCTACGGCTTGCGGCCGACGCCCCCGTACAGTCCGATCTCGCCCGAGGCCGCGGCCCCGGCGGTCTCCGGGTGCCAGTGGTTGATCAGGACGATGCCCGGATCGTCCAGCTCCAGCCCCGTGAAGAAGCGTTCGACGCGCTCACGGGAGCGGAAGTGGAGCGTGATCCCGGCCTCCGCGTAGCGGCGGACGGCGGCCTCGGCGTGCTCCGGCAGGGCGTCGGCCGTCCCGGCGGACAGCGCGAGGAAGCTGCCGGCGGGCAGGGCGTCCAGCAGCTTGCGCACCGGCGGGTGCGCGGCCTCGTCGTCGAGGAAGTGGACGATGTTGACGAGGGTCAGGGCCACCGGCTGGGTGAGGTCCAGGGTGGCGACCACCCCCGGGTCGTCGAGGAACCGCTCCGGCTCGCGCAGGTCGCCCTGGACGTAGGCGGTACGGCCCTCGGGGGTGCTGGTGAGCAGCGCGCGCGAGTGGGCGAGCACGATCGGGTCGTTGTCGACGTAGACCACCCGGCAGGCCGGGTCGACGCCCTGGACGATCTCGTGCAGGTTGGGCGCGGTGGGGATGCCGGTGCCGACGTCCAGGAACTGGCGGACGCCGTGCACCTCGGCGAGCCGGCGGACCATCCGGTGCATCACGGCGCGGGCGGCGGTGACGTCCGGGCGCACGCCGGGCAGGTCGGCGATCAGGCGGTCGCCGACCTCGCGGTCGGCCGGGAAGTTGGTCTTGCCGCCGAGGAGGTAGTCGTAGACCCGGGCGGAGTGCGCCCGGTCGGTGTGCAGGTCCACCGGCGGCCGTTCCTCGAAGCCTGGATCGGTCAGCCAGCTGTCCGAGACGCCGCCGAACGGCGCGCTGTCCTCCGGAGTGTCGGTGTCCGGTGTGTCCGTGCCCGATGCGTCGGTCTCCACGCTCGTCCTCCCCAGTTCGGCGTTGGTCCGGACCACCTAACCACAGTGGATGATCGTCCGTCAGGCGGATCCCGCTGTCCGGTGAACCCGTCCTTCCGCATCCCGGACGGCCGCCGCGAAGGAGGGCACCCTCATCGCCGTCAGCAGCGCGAGGACCGGACCGGCCGTGCAGACGGTGACGTACGCGGGGATCACGCCCAGCAGGTGCCGGTCGCCGAGCCACTCGGCGAGCAGCGGGAAGGTACCGCCGAACGCGGCGATGGTGGCCGCGTTGACCACACCGAGGCCGACCGCCCGCACCTCGGTCGGGAACAGCAGCCCGGTGAAGACGTTGAGGGTGCCGAGCACCGTCGCCACCAGCATCCCCAGCAGCACGGCGACGGCCTGGAACGGCAGCCAGCCCTGGCGCAGTCCGGCGAGCAGGATGCCGACCAGCGGGACCGGCAGCCCGAAGCCGATCCGGGCGACCGGCAGCAGGCCGAAGCGGTCGGCGGCGGCGCCGGTGAGCAGCATGGTGACCAGCACCACGCCGAGCACCACGGTCATGAAGGAGGCCGCCTCCTCCTTGCCGATCACGTGGTAGGCGGCGGCGTACTGCGGCAGGTAGACCAGCGCGAAGTAGTAGCCGACCGTACCGCCGAGGGTGTTGAGGAAGACGGTGAGCACCGCCCAGCGGTGCTCGCGCAGGGTCCGCAGGAACGGCGGGCGGGCGGTGTGCCGGGCGCGCTCGCGGGCCCGGTGGAACTCCTCGCTCTCCGGCGCCCGCCGCCGCACCCAGACCGCGGCCAGTCCGAGCAGTGCGGCGACCACGAAGCCCCAGCGCCAACCACCGTTCTCCAGCCCGGACTTGCCGATGGTGTGGATCAGCAGGGTGAGCACTCCGAAGGAGAGCAGCGAGCCGAGGATGATCCCGCCGTAGGAGACCGAGCTGAACGCGAAGCGGTGGCGCGGCGGGGCCGTCTCGGTGACGTACGCGGCCACGCTCGGCGCCTCCCCGCCGAAGGCGAGGCCCTGCACCACCCGGGCGACCACGGCCAGCACCGCCGCCCAGACCCCGATGCTCCGCTGGCCCGGGATGGCGGCGATCCCGAGGCTCGCGACGGCGATCACGGCCATGCCGAGGCTCAGCGCGAAGCGCCGTCCGCGGGTGTCGCTGAGCCTGCCGATCAGGTACGAGCCGACCGGCCGGGCGACGAAGCCCACCGCGAAGGTGACGTAGGCGCCGAGCACGCCGCTGACGCCGTGCTTGCCGTGCCCGAAGAGGTCCGCCGCGAAGTAGGGCGCGAGGACGGCGTAGATGTTCCAGTCGAAGGACTCGACCACCGATCCGACCGTCGCCGCGGCCAACTCCCGCCGCCGGCCGCCGACTTCAGCCCGCTCACGGAGCGGGGCCACCGCACTGCTCTCTGTCATGGCCTCAGCATGGCACCGTTGCGCCCGCCGCGGAATCACACCTCGCGGCCGGGCGCGACCGCACCGCCCGGCCCGTTCGCAGAGCATTCTGAGAATCCCATGTGACCGGTGTGACAGTGAGGTGATATTCCTGTGCCGTGCATTCCATGACCACACGGAACCAGCGGCGCGCCCTGCCCGCCGCCGTCGCAGCCCTCGCCACCGCCGCCCTGCTGGCCGGCTGCACCAGCGGGGGCGGCACCACAGCCGCACCCGCGAGCACCACCGCCGCCACCCCGAGCGCCGCCCCGAGCGCCGCCCCGACACCGACGGCCACGCCCACCGGCGCCAACGACCCGGCGCTCAAGGCCTTCTACGGCCAGCAGCTCTCCTGGGGCCCCTGCCAGAAGGACCCGCAGAACAAGGAGGACACCTCGGCCCTCCAGTGCGCGGCCCTCAAGGTCCCGCTCGACTACGCCGCGCCGAGCGCCGGCACCCTGGACGTCGCCGTGGTCCGCAACCCGGCCACCAAGGCCGACCAGCGGATCGGCTCGCTGCTGCTGAACCCCGGCGGCCCCGGCGGCTCCGGCGTCCAGATGGTCTCCTTCGCCCCCCAACGCTTCGACGGCCCCCTGCACGACCGCTACGACATCGTGGGCTTCGACCCGCGCGGCACCGACGGCACCAGTCCGCTCAACTGCCTGGACGACCGGACCCGGGACGACTGGCTGAACACCGACCAGCCCGGCGCCGACCACGGCAAGCAGCTGGCCGATGCCTGCCAGGCCAAGTACGCGCAGCTCCTGCCGTTCGTCAGCACCCGCAACAGCGCCCGGGACATGGACGTGCTGCGCGCCGCCCTCGGCGACCAGAAGCTCAGCTACCTCGGCATGTCCTACGGCACCTATCTCGGCTCGCTCTACGCCGAGGAGTTCCCGGACCGCGTCGGCCGGCTCGTCCTGGACGGCGCCACCTCTGCCTCCACCCCGCTGGTCCAGCACAACATCGAGCAGGAGGCCGGCTTCGAGCGGGCCCTGAAGGCCTTCGCCGCCGACTGCGCCGCCAAGGACCCGTGCCCGCTCGGCAAGGACCCCGAGCAGGCACCGCAGAAGCTCGCCGCGTTCCTCGACGGGCTCAAGGACAAGCCGCTCAAGACCGAGAAGGGCCGCACCCTGACCTCCACCGCGGCCTGGACCGGTGTGATCAGCCGGCTCTACGGCGGCGAGAAGGCCTGGACCGGCCTGCGCAACGCCATCGGCTGGGCCATGGTGCGCGGCAAGGGCGACGACCTGCTCGCCCTCGCCGACGGCATGAACGGTCGCGACAAGGACGGCCACTACGGCCCCTCGGTGGATGCCTACACCGCGATCCACTGCGCCGACGGCGCCACCGACGCCCCGGCCGGCGACCAGCTCCAGGCCGCCCTGACCGACCTCGCCGCCAAGGCCCCGCTGGTCAGCAAGCACGACCCGACGGCCGCGCTGTTCGACCCGGACTGCCGGATCTGGCCGGTCGGCGCCACCGAGAAGCCGCACGTGATCAAGTCCGCCGCCGCCACCCCGATCGTGGTCGTCGGCTCCACCGGCGACCCGGCCACCCCGTACGCCTGGGCCGAGAAGCTCACCGCCGAGCTCGGCAACGCCGTCCTGCTCACCCGCGACGGCGAGGGCCACACCGGGTACGGCGCGAGCAAGTGCATCCGCGCCTCGGTGGACGCCTTCCTGCTGGACGGGACCGTCCCGGCCGCGGGCGTCCACTGCCCGACGG
>NZ_JBHTWX010000145.1:0-20719 GCF_042792155.1 Kitasatospora sp. NPDC056651
ATCACCAGGACGAAGCACAACCACCCCTACAGACAGGCACCTTGTCGGCACTCACTGTCCCACACCTGCCCCGAACGACTTCGCCAGCAGAGTCACGGAGCCGGCTTCCCACCCCCACCCCCGCGGGCGGCCGTCAGGCGCGGTGGTACTGGGTGGGGGCGGCGACCTCGCCGCCGAGTTCGGCGGCGGCGTGGCGGGCCCAGTACGGGTCGCGCAGCAGCTCGCGGCCGAGCAGGACGGCGTCGGCGTGGCCCCCGGTGAGGATGGCCTGGGCCTGGGCGGGATCGGTGATCAGGCCGACGGCCGCCACCGGCAGGCCGGTGCCGTTGCGCACGGCCTCGGCGAAGGGCACCTGGAAGCCGGGCGCGGCCTCGATCCGGGCGTCGGGGACGATGCCGCCGGTGGAGACGTCCAGCAGGTCCACGCCGTGCGCCTGGAGCTCCTTGGCGAGGCGGACGGTGTCCTCGGAGGTCCACCCCTCGCGGCCGTCCTCGGCGTTCTCGGTGAGCCAGTCGGTCGCGGAGACGCGGAAGAAGACCGGCAGGTCCTCGGGCCACACCGAGCGGACGGCGTCGACGACCTCCAGCGCGAAGCGGATGCGGTTCTCGAAGGAGCCGCCGTAGCCGTCGGTGCGGCGGTTGGCCGCGGGGGAGAGGAACTGGTGGACCAGGTAGCCGTGGGCGCCGTGGACCTCGGCGACCTGGAAGCCGGCGTCCAGCGCGCGCCGGGCGGCGTCGGCGAACTGTCGCACGATCTCGCCGATCTGCTCCTCGGTCAGCTCCTCCGGGGTGGTGTGGGAGGCGTCGAAGGCCTCGGCGCTGGGGGCGACCGGGGTCCAGCCGTGCTCCTCGTCGGGGGTGACGGGGCGCCCGCGGTCGACCCAGGTGCGCTCGGTGGAGGCCTTGCGCCCGGCGTGGGCGAGCTGGATGGCCGGGACGGTGCCCTGGCTCTTCAGGAAGGAGGTGATCCGCCGGAAGGCGGCGGCCTGCTCGTCGTTCCAGATGCCGAGGTCGTACGGGCTGATGCGGCCCTCGGGGCTGATCGCGGTGGCCTCGGTGATGATCAGCCCGGTGCCGCCGGCGGCGCGGGACGCGAGGTGGGTGAGGTGCCAGTCCGTCGGGACGCCGGCCGCGTCGCCGTCCGGGGCGGCGCTGTACTGGCACATCGCCGGCATCCAGATCCGGTTCGCGACGGTCAGACCCCGCAGGGTCAGGGGGGCGAAGAGAGAGCTGCTCATATCGGACTCCCGGTGAGTCGGCGCCAGGGCAATGGGCCGACGAGCGTGCAACTTTTGCGGCTGCATTTACACTCGCAAACAATAGTTGTGCATGCACATACCTGCAAGGTGGCTCTTTCGCGCACCCTCCCACCTGCGACAATCCCGTTTCGTGACCGACCTCGCAGTCACCGGCGAGACACCCTGCGCCTGGCCCCGGCCGTGCGCGACCACCTCCTGCCGCTGCCGCTGCCGCTGCCGCTGCTGCGCGAGCGCGGCGACCTGGCCTGACGGGGCGCGGGCGGGGGCCGGAGCGTCGAACCGCGCGAGAAGTGCGTGGGGCCGACGGTCGCGCCTCCGGTCGCGGTGAACTGACGGTCCGTCACCAAGACGGCGCAGCCCGGACGAACCGGGCGGCGCCGTCGAAGCGCCGTACGCGAATGCCGCACGTGAATGCCGTACGCGAGCGCCGTCAGCGTGCCGTCTGCGGCACCCGCTGCGCCGGGGCGGAGCCCCGCGCCGGGCGGGCACCGGCACCGGAGGCGGCGGCCGGCGAGGCCCCGAGCGCGGTGCCGCGCGTCTCCTCGGCCCACGCCACGCAGATCAGCAGCCCCACCGCCGTGACCCCGGCGGCGATCAGCATGGTCGGCCCGGTGCCGAGCCCGGTCAGCGACAGCGGCAGCAGGTAGGTGCCGACGGCCGCGCCGATCCGGCTGACCGAGGTGGCGATGCCCACGGCGGTGGCCCGGATCTCGGTGGGGAACAGCTCGTTGGGGTAGGTCCAGTCGAGCACGTTCGGCCCGCCGCACAGGAAGGCGTACGCGCACAGCGCCAGCAGCGCGACGGCCGCCGGGGCGGTGGGCCACACGCCCAGCAGCGCGAGCGGGACGGTCATCAGCGCGAACGACCAGATGATGACGGGACGCCGGCCCCGGGTGTCGATCAGGCGCAGCGCCGGGTAGCAGCCGAGCAGGAAGACGAGGCTGATCAGGCCGGTGCCGAGGGTCTCCATCAGGTTGCCGCCCGGCATGCCGAAGGAGGAGAGGATCTGCGGGCCGAAGGTGAGCATCGCGAACAGCGGGCCGACCTGGCACAGGAAGAACAGGCCGCAGAACAGGGTGCGGCGCCGGTAGGGCTGGGTCATCAGCAGGCGCAGCCCGGCGGGGCGGCCGCGCTCGGCGGGGTCGGGCATCAGCTCCCGGCCGTCCACCCGCACGCCCAGGTGCTTCTCGACCAGGCGCACCGCCTCACCGACCCGCCCGTTGGCCGCCAGCCAGCGCGGGGACTCCGGCGAGCCGCGCCGGATCACCAGGAAGACCACGCACAGCACCGTGGAGCTCGCCAGCATCCAGCGCCAGCTGCCCGGTCCGGCCAGCTCCAGGAACAGGTAGCCCACCACGTAGGCGAGCACGGAGCCGGCGTACCAGGCGATGATCTGCTTCCCGAGCAGGCGGCCGCGCTGCTTGGCGGGCAGCCACTCGGCGAGCAGCGAGGTGGCGATGGGGTAGTCGGCGGCCACGGCCATGCCGAGCACGAAGCGCAGCACGGTGATCGCCCACACCGCGTCCACCCAGAAGGAGAGCACCGAGCAGGCGACCATCACGAGCAGGTCGGCGGTGTACATCACCTCCCGGCCGATCTTGTCGGTCAGCACGCCGAAGAGCGCGCCGCCGACGAACATGCCGACCAGGGCGGCGGCGCCGATCAGGCTGACCTCGGCGGTGGAGAGCCCGAGGTCCGGGCGCATCCCGATCAGGGCGACGCCGACGATGCTCAGGATGTAGCCGTCGAGCAGTGGTCCGCCCGAACAGGCGAGGGCCAGCCTGCGGTGGAAGGCGGTATACGGGGCGTTGTCGATGGTCTGGGACATGTACTTGGGGTCCTCCGGAGCGTACGGCGCGCACTGCGCACCGTGCGCCGGGTAGACGGCAGGGGAAGACGCCGCCCACCTCGGACGGCGCCGTCGCCCGGTCACAACGGGCGACCGTCCACGGTTGCCCGGCCTTCACGGGGGCGCCACCGGGCCGAAGGTCGAGGGGATTCACGACCAAGGTCCCGAAGCGGACGGGCCCTTCGCCCGTGCCGGAGCGGCGCCCGCCCAGTCCTGCCGGGGGCACCCGCCACCGGGCGCCGCGAACCCGCGCCGGGCGTGACCCTGCTCACTCGAAGCCCCCGACCGGCCCGGGAGTGTGACCCGTCGCACACCGGGGCGGTGACCATCCGTACGGGAACGGCCCCGCCGAGCGACCCCCGGCAGGCCCCCCGAGCCCCCGCCGCGCCCCCGCCGTCAGCTCCCCGTCAGCTCCCCGTCAGGACGAGAGCCCCGGCGGGCGAGCCCCGGCGGGCGAGCCCCGCCGGGTTCCGCCGAGCCGGTGAGAGTCCGCACGTCGGCCCCCTCGCTCCCCGGCCCCACGGGGCCCGCCGTGGTTCAGTACCGCCTGGGCGGCGAGCGACCGGCCCGGGCCGATCGGGCGGTGGTGCGCGTGGCACGCGAGGGCGAGTACCCGTCGCGCGGAGTGTGGCAGCGGCCCCGGCTGCGCTGGATCGACGTCCTCGTCACCGCCGCCCTGGTCGCACTGCTGTACGGACTGCTGCGCCTCGCGCCCTCGCTCAACGCCCCCTTCCTGCCCCAGCAGGCCCCGGCGACCGTCTCCACCGACCTCGCCGACCTGCCCTCCTACGCGGTGCGCTCCCTGCTGCGGATGTTCATCGCCCTGCTCGCCTCGGTCCTGTTCACCTTCGTCTACGCCACCGCCGCCGCCCGGATGAAACGGGCCGAGAAGGTCCTGCTGCCGGTGCTGGACATCCTCCAGTCGGTCCCCGTCCTCGGCTTCCTGTCCGTGACCGTGACGGCCTTCATCAACCTCTTCCCCGGCTCGATCCTCGGCCTGGAGTGCGCGTCGATCTTCGCGATCTTCACCTCGATGGCCTGGAACATGACCTTCGCCTTCTACGCCTCCCTCACCGCCCAGCCCCGCGAACTCGACGAAGCCGCCCGGATCATGCGGCTGACCAAGTGGCAGCGGTTCTGGCGCCTGGACGTCCCCAGCGGAATGATCCCCCTGGTCTGGAACGGCATGATGAGCTTCGGCGGCGCCTGGTTCTTCCTCGCCGCCTCCGAATCGATCAGCGTGCTCGGCCACCACTACGCCCTGCCCGGCATGGGCTCCTACGCCGCCACCGCCATCGCCGCCGGCGACCTCGGACAGGTCGGCATCGCCATCGCCGTGATGATCGTCATGGTGATCGGCGTGAACGTCCTGTTCTGGCGCCCGATGGTCGCCTGGTCCGAACGCTTCCGGGTGGAGGAGGCCGAAGCCGCCGACCGGCCCCGCAGCGTCGTCCTGGACGTGCTGCGCCGCTCCAGCCTCCCCGAACGGGCCGCCCACCCGCTGCGCCCGGTCGGCCGGGCCCTGGACCGCGGCACCCGGGTCTTCGGCCTCGCCGAGCACCCGCTCGCCCGCACCACCGTCCGCGAGCGCACCGGGGACGTGTTCTTCGCCGGCGCCGTCGCCGCGGCCGTCGCCTACGGCGCCTGGCGGGCCTTCGACTACATCCACACGACCGTCGGCCTCGGCGAGTTCGGGCACGCCTTCTGGCTCGGCGCCCTCACCTTCGGCCGGGTCGTGGCGCTGCTCGTGGCGGCCACCGCGGTGTGGGTGCCCGTCGGGGTCTGGATCGGGATGAACCCCAAGGTCACCCGCTTCGCCCAGCCGGTGGTCCAGGTGCTGGCCAGCTTCCCGGCGAACTTCCTGTTCCCGTTCGCCACCGCCGCCTTCGTCGCCCTCGGGATCTCGCTGGACTTCGGCTCGGTCCTCCTGATGGCCCTCGGCGCCCAGTGGTACATCCTCTTCAACGTCGTCGCCGGCGCCTCCGCGATCCCCACCGACCTGCGCGAGGCCATGACCGGCTTCCAGGTCCGCGGCCGGCTGCGCTGGCGCGCCTTCATCCTGCCCGCCGTCTTCCCCTACTACGTCACCGGCGGGATCACCGCCGCCGGCGGCGCCTGGAACGCCTCCATCGTCGCCGAGGTCGTCGACTACGGCGCGCACCACCTCACCGCCACCGGCCTCGGCGCCTACATCACCGACGCCACCGCCACCGGCGCCTTCCCCAGGATCCTGGTCGGCATCACCGTCATGAGCGTCTACGTCGTCGCCCTCAACCGCCTGCTGTGGCGCCGCCTCTACCGCCTCGCCGACACCCGCTACGCCCTCTGACGCCCCGGCACCGCCCCACCGACCCCCGTCACGCTCCCTGACCCTTGCCCCCTGACCCCTGACCCCTGACCCCTGCCCCCTGACCCCGGAGCCCGCGATGACCGCCAGCACCGCCGGCAGCGACCGCACCACGATCGTCGAGGCCGACAGCGTCACCAAGACCTTCACCACCCCCGACGGCCGCGCCCTGCCCGTCCTCGACGACATCAGCCTCCACCTCGACCAGGGCGAGATCGTCGCCCTGCTCGGCAAGTCCGGCTCCGGCAAGTCCACCCTGCTGCGCTGCCTGGCCGGGCTGATCGCCCCCTCCTCCGGCACCGTCGCCTACCGCGGCACACCGCTGACCGCCGCCAACCCCGGCGTGGCGATGGTGTTCCAATCCTTCGCGCTGCTGCCCTGGCTGACCGTCCAGCAGAACGTCGAACTCAGCCTCCAGGCACGCGGAGTGGCCGAACAGGAGGGCCGGGAACGCGCACTCAAAGCGATCGACCTGATCGGCCTGGACGGCTTCGAGGGCGCCTACCCCAAGGAGCTGTCCGGCGGCATGCGCCAGCGGGTCGGATTCGCCCGCGCCCTGGTCGTCGAACCGGACGCGCTGTTCATGGACGAGCCGTTCTCGGCCCTGGACGTGCTGACCGCCGAGAACCTGCGCTCCGAACTCGTCGGACTGTGGGAGGGCCACGAGGCACCGGTCAAGTCGATCCTGATCGTCACCCACAACATCGAGGAGGCGGTACTGCTGGCGGACCGCATCCTGGTGCTGTCGAGCAACCCCGGACGGATCCGCTCCGAACTGACCGTCGACCTGCCCCGCCCCCGCGACCGGCGCACCCCGCAGTTCGAGGCGCTCGTCGACACCGTCTACGGCATCCTCACCGGCCGCGAGGAGACCCCCGCCGCCACGGCCGCGCCCGGCCGCCCGCCGCTCACCCCGACCACCGTGCCGCTGCCCCGAGCCAGCGTCGGCGGCCTGGCCGGCCTGCTGCAGATCCTGCTCGCCATGGGCGGCGAGGAAGGCCTCGCCGAGATCGCCGACGAGCTGAACTTCGAGGTGGACGACCTGCTGCCACTGGTCGACGCCGCCGTCCTGCTGGGCCTGGCCACCACCGCCGACGGGCGCCTGGCCGTCACCGACGCCGGCCGCGAGTTCTCCGCCGCCGACATCCTCACCAGCAAGCAGCTCTTCGCCCGCGCCGCCGCCAAACGCGCCCCCCTGGTCCGCGCCATCGTGCAGGCCCTCGCCGCCACCGACGACCACGAACTGCGCGAGGACTTCTTCCTCGACCTGCTGCGCCGCGGCTTCGACCTCGCCGACGCCCGTCTCCAGCTGGAGACCGCCATCGACTGGGGCCGCTACGGAGAGCTGTACGACTACGACGCGGACGACGCGGAGTTCGTCCTGGAACCGGGGGCGGAGGCGGCGCTGTAGGCGGGGTCGGCGGGGTCGGTGCCCGGGGCCGGCCGGTGGCGGGCGGCCTCGACCAGCAGGTGGGCGGCTTCGGCTGGCAGGTCGAGGTGGCGGGCGATCCACGCGGCGTCGTGACCGTGGGTGGCCAGCACCCAGCCGGTGTACAGCTGGTCCACGCTGCCCACCCGTCCCGAGCGCAGCAGCGGGCGCACCCGCTCCAGCGGGAAGCCGTCCAGCGCCCCGGGTTCGAACCACACGCCGGCCCCGCCGTTCGTACCGGCCCCGTCGGCCCCGTCGGCCTCGCCAGCTGGGTGCGGGTGCGGGTGCGGGCGCGTCCGCGTGGCCCGGCGGCCGTGCAGCAGGGCCGCGACGACCATGAACGCCCCGGCCGCGGCACCGGCGAGGACCGCACCGAGCAGGGCCCGCTCCCGCGACGGCGCGACGCCCAGCACGACGACCTCCACCAGGACCAGGGCCAGGACGGCGAGCACGACCCTGCCCTCGGCCGTGCGCGGGTGGAACACGGTGGCCATGGCGCGACCTCCTCCCCTCCATCGTCCCGCGCCGCCCGGGGCGGTGTCGCGAGGACGCCGAGGGCGCGGGGACGCCGAGGTCAGTACACCTAGGCCAGCGGCACGGCGACGTCCACGACGTGCTCGTCCGGCCCGGCCGTCGCCCAGTCCGGGTGGTACACCTCCCGGTTCGGCCCGCCCCGCCGGTACCCGCGGGCGCTCACCCACGCCCCCACCGCGTCGTGGACGGCGGCCATCGCGGCGGCCGGCCGCCGGGCCAGCCCGGTGTACGCCTCGCGGTGCGCCGGCTCGACGCGCACCCCGAACGGCCCGTGCGGCCCGACGGCGTTCGGGGTGGGGGCACAGACCTCCACCAGGGCGGCGCAGTCCTCGCCCACCAGGCCGTGGAACACCGCGAACAGCGGCGCCGACAGGCACGCCCCCACCTCCCGCAGCCGCCCCAGCAGCAGTTCGCCCGCCTCGGCGAGGAAGCCGGGCAGCGCGGCGGCGTCCACGTGCCGCCGGACGAACAGGACGAGCCGCTCGGGCACCTCACGCTCCGCGACCTCGAACAGGGCGGCGCTCCTCCCGGCCAGGACCTCCCGGGCGTAGCCCACCGCCTCCCGGCGGGCCGCGTGCTCGGCCTCCCGCTCCCGCCAGTACGCCAGCAGCTCCCGCTCGCCCCGCGCGGCGCCGACGTCCAGCACCGCCGCGATCCGCGCCAGCGGCAGTCCGGCGGCGCGCAGCAGCGCGATGCGCCGGGCCCGCTCCACCTGCGCCGGCCCGTAGCGGCGCACCCCGCTGCCCGGGTCGACCAGGGCGGGCGGCAGCAGCCCCCGCTCGTCGTAGAGCCGCAGGGCCTTGAGGCTGAGCCTGCTGCGGGCGGCGAGTTCGCCGATGGTGATCACGTCTTCCGGCACGCCCGCCACTGTGCCCCCTGCCCCTGGGGGAGGGGCAACCGCCGTAACCCGCTATGTGGCGGTACGTCGGCTTTCCGGACGTTCCCACCGGATCGGCCGGCCTGTTCGCGGCACCGAGCGGACGGGTTCACCGAGCCGTGGACCGGAGGTCGTCCGTGCACGGTTGACTGCCTGCTGCCCGGGGGAAACACCCCGGGCCGCACCGCCGGCGGGCGAACGGCGACCGCGGCGCCCCGCACGCCGCCGCAAGCACCCGAGCCCGCCGCCGTCCGAGGAGAGCCCCACATGCCACCCCCGACCGCAGCCGCCACCGCGCCCGCCCGCACCAGCCCCCGCACCAGCCCCCGCGCCCGCCGCCGCGCCCTGGGCACGCTCGCCCTGGCCACCGCGCTGGCCGCCGGCCTGCCCGTCCTCGCCGCCCCCGCCTGGGCCGCCCCCGCCCCGGCCAAGGACGCGGCCCGCGCCGCCGACCCCGGCCTGGTCCTGGACCGCCCGGGGGAGTCGGTCGTCACCCGCCGCGAGGTCACCCCCATCGCCCCCGGCCTGACCATGACCTCCTTCGACCGCCTCGGCGGCAAGGGCTGGATCCGCGGCAAGGTCCTCGTCGCCGACCTCGACACCAAGGGCCTGAGCGTCGACTACCTGTCCTCCGGCAAGGTGACCACCCGCCAGACCGTCACCGACATGGCCCACGGTGCCGGAGCCGTCGCCGCGATCAACGGCGACTACTTCGACTTGACATCCTCCCCGCCCTGATCGGGCAGGGGTTCCCCCTCAGCCTCGCGGCTGAGCCGCTGCGCGTGAGCGCTGCGGTGGGACGTTTTCCTGCTTCGTCGACGACTGCCCGCCCGGAGTGCTCCGTTGAGGTCTTACACCGTCTCCACAGGCTGCAACCGCCAGCCCGGCGGCCAGGATGTTCTTCGCTGCGTTGACGTCCCGGTCGTGGGTCGTCCCACAGACGCACGTCCACTTGCGGACGTTCAGTGGCATCCTGCCCCGCAGAGTGCCACAGGCCGAGCACAGTTTGGACGAGGGGAACCAACGGTCGACAACGACCAGGTCCCTGCTGTACCAACTGGCTTTGTACTCCAGCATGGACCGCAGTTCGGTCCAGCCCGCGTCCGCGATGGTACGGGCAAGTGTCCGGTTCTTGAGCATGTTCCGGACGGTCAGATCCTCGATCACGATCGTTTGGTTCTCACGAACGAGTCGAGTGGTGAGCTTATGGAGGAAGTCCCTGCGTCGGTCGGCGATCCTCGCGTGGATCCTGGCTACCTTGACGCGGGCCTTGGCCCGGTTCGCTCCGTCACCCTTGGCCTTGCGGGACAGGTTGCGTTGGGCCCTGGCGAGGTGCTCGCGGTCCTTGCGCTCGTGCCTCGGGTTGGTGATCTTCTCTCCGGTGGAGAGTGTTACCAGCGCGGCGATACCAGCGTCGATGCCCACGGCCGTGTGGAACGGCTCGGGCATGGTGGGCCAGTCGTCACATAGCAGGGAGACGAACCAGCGCCCAGCAGAGTCCTGCGACACGGTCACCGTGGACGGCGCCGCCCCGTCCGGCAGAGGCCTGGACCACACGATGGCCAACGGCTGGTCCATTTTTGCCAGTGTGAGCCGTCCGTCGCGGAACCGGAACCCCGAGCTGGTGTACTCGGCGGATTTGCGAGACTTCTTCCGGGACTTGAACGTCGGGTATTTGGCCCGTTTCTGCCAGAAATTGGCGAAGGCCCCCTGCAAGTGCCGGAGTGCCTGTTGCAATGGCACGCTGGACACCTCGCAGAGGTAGGTCAACTCCTCGGTCTTCTTCCACGCCGTCAGCATCGCTGAGGTGGCAGTGTAGTTGACCCGATCCTGGCGAAGCGTCCACGCCTCCGTGCGGGCCTGCAACGCCAGGTTGTAGACCTTCCGCACGCACCCGAACGTGCGCGACAGCTCAGCAGCCTGCACACCGGCGCCCTCACCCTCGCCGACCTGCGCGTCAAGGTCGCCCCCGACGTCGAACTGCCCGTCCAGCCCAAGGTCACCGACCCCGTCGTCCTCACCCACGGCACCGTCGACGGCCGCCCGCTGCGCGTCGCCGTCATGTCCGACGCCCAGTTCATCGCCCGCGCCCCCGACAGCGACATCGTCCAGGCCGCCCGCCGCACCCTGCGCGACATCGCCGCCGCCAAGCCCGACCTGCTCGTCATCGACGGCGACCTCGTCGACGAGGCCGCCCCCGCCGACTTCGCCCTCGCCCGCAGGATCCTGGACGAGTTCGACCAGCTCACCGGCCACAGCATCCCCTGGCACTACGTGCCCGGCAACCACGAGGTCATGGGCCCCGGCACCATCGACAACTTCAAGGCCGCCTTCGGCGACACCACCCAGGTGTTCGACGTCAAGGGCACCCGATTCGTCACCCTCAACAGCTCGCTCGGCACCCTGCGCGCCGGCGGCTTCGACCAGATCGCCACCCTGCGCACCGCCCTCGACGGCGCCGCCAAGGACCCGAACATCACCGGCCTGCTGCTCTTCGAACACCACCCCACCCGCGACCCGCTGCCCGACCAGGGCAGCCAGCTCGGCGACCGCAAGGAAGCCGCCCTCGTCGAACAGTGGCTCGCCGACTTCCGCACCGGCGGCAAGTCCGCCGCCATGGTCACCGGCCACGTCGGCGCCTTCCACGCCCAGAGCATCGACGGCGTCCCGCACCTGATCAACGGCAACTCCGGCAAGGGCCCCGCCTCCGAACCCGACCGCGGCGGCTTCACCGGCTGGACCATGCTCGGCGTCAACCCCGCCGCCGGCCGCGTCAGCGACCCCTACGCCGTCGCCGACGACGCCTCCGCGTGGCTGCGCGCCGAGACGCGGGCCCGCGCCGACGCCGTCGACCTCAAGGCCCCCACCGCCCTCGGCCTGCTCGAAACCGCCCCGGTCGACGCCACCTTCCGCCAGGACGGCGAGCGCACCGTGCCCGTCGCCTGGCCGGTCACCGCCCAGTGGGGCGGCACCGGCGTGCACATCGGCACCGCCGCGAGCGCCCCGCGCACCGCCGTCGCCGCCTACGACCCGGCCACCGCCACCCTGACCGGGCTGCGCCCGGGCAGCGGGACGCTGAGCGTCACCGTCGGCGGGGTGAAGGCCGAACAGCCGCTCACCGTCGGCGCGGTGCCCGCCTGCACCACCACCGTGCGCGGCAAGCACTCCTCGCTCGCCGTCACCGCCGGCGTCACCTGCCTCCAGGGCGCGAGCATCGACGGCCCGGTCCTGGTGCAGCCCGGCGCGGCCCTGGTCGCCGTCGACTCCACCGTCAACGGCCCGCTCTCCGCCCGCGGCGCGAGCACCCTGGTGCTGAGCGACACCACCGTCAACGGCCCGGTCGCCGTCAGCGGCACCACCGGCACCACGGCGATCCTGCGCACCACGGTCGCCGGCCCGCTGCACGCCGCCCTGAACACGGGCGCCACCCTGCTGGCCGGCACCACCGTGCGCGGGCCGCTGGACTGCTCCGGCAACAAGCCGGCGCCGGTCGACGGGGGGCTCGAGAACACGGTGAAGGGTCCCAAGTCGGGTCAGTGCAGCACGATGTGATGTCTCATCGGTAAATTCTGAGGCGCCGGGGCCCGGACCGCTTGTCGCGGTCCGGGCCCTGCGGTTTGGCCGCCCCTCGGTCACCCCGCCCTACCGTGACCGCCGGCGCCGGCGGCGAGGAGCCACCCACGGCGTGGGCCGCCGGGTGGCCCCCGGGCGGGCGGGCTTCCGTTGCGGCCCGTGGCCCGGCTGCGACGGGCACGCCCAGGTGCGGGGCGGCGTGAGCGGCTCCGGCAGGGGGACCCAGGAGCCCCCGGGGCGCAGCCAAGACGGGGCCACCCGCTGGGGCACCGTGCTGAGGATGCGGTGCCTGGGGGAGGCGAGGACGGACCGGCGCCCGGGGGTGCCCGGCGCGGCCGTACGGCTCACGAGCGTGACCAGGCGCAGGAGTTCCGCGACCTCGTCCGTGACGTCACCGGCGACCGGCCGCCGGGGGGTGCCCGGGGTCCGCCTGTGGAGCGGCGCGAGGAGGTCGAGAAGGCGGATGGTCGACCTCATGCCGACCCCGAACATCCCGATGCGCCCATGCTCTTGAGAAGGCGGCGCGGGTGGCGACGACCACACTTCGACAGTGCGGTCGAGGTACCGCGTAAACCCGGTGAACCGCACTGCAGCCCAGGGCTTCTCCGGCGCCGGGAGCTGTGGCGGCGCGTCGGAGTAGGAGGTGAGGCGATAGGTTCGCGCGGCGGCCGTGGGCACGGTGGTCTCCACGGGCTTGGCCAGCTTCCGCGCCCGGTAAGCCGCTTGGCGGCAGGCGTTGTTGCAAAAACGCCGAGGGCGTCCGGTGGTCGGCTGCGTGAACGGAGGCGACGAACAGCCGGGCCTCTCGCACCGGTGGATCGGTACTGCCGTCCTCGACGCCCAGACCTCGGACGAGTAGCGCGGTCCGTGCGGGCTGCTCAGTTCCTCCCGGAGCGCCTCCGCGTGCTCCGACGTGGCCAGGCGGTCGAGCTGATGCGACACGTAGTCGGAGATGACGTACGTGGGGACGCGCATCTGCCTGGCGATCTGGCCGATCGGCGCACCGTGGAGCAGGTGCAGCAGCAGTGTGCGGGGACCGCTCCCCAGAACCTGGAGGGCAGGGCCGATGACGTCCTCGCCCAGGTGGCGGGAGACGGGGTCGTGATCGGGCCCGTAGATCCTGCGCCTCATCGCAGCTCTCCTTCTTCGGCGGCAGAAGCCTCGCCGTCCGAAGGGACGGAAGCGTCTCGGGCGATCGGGACCCGGCGACTGAAGAAACCGAACAAGCCCGTCAACGTCTTCCCGCTGCCCTCAAGGAGCCGGGGCAGGTCCTCCGGACGCGCCCGACTCATCGCGATCCTGGCCAGCAGGCCATGGATCACCATGGCCACGACGCAGACCACTGCCAGGACTCCCACCAGCACGACACACAGGAGCACCCGAACCGACACCTCGACCTCCCCGAACCCCGGGAACGCAGAAGACCCCCGCCAGCGAGGCTGACGGGGGTCTTCTGAAGCGGAAACAAAAAAGCCCGCCATCGAGGCGGGCATCGTGCCGGACACACGTATGCCCGACCGCCATCAGGCTACCACGCCGCGGTGGTCGAGTAGTTGGGGCGGCATCGGTGCAGGTCAGCGCTGTTGACTGGAGAGAGGCATTGCGCCCTCTAACAGAACAAGTTTCGTAACAGCCCCCAGATCCGCTCCGGCAGCAGCCCGGCCGGGAGCCCCCCGCGTAAGCGGAAGGAATGATTTCGGCCAGTTGCGTCACCGGTGGATACAACTGACCGCATCTTCGGCATGCTGTCCGCACACGTTGTTCGAGGCGCGACAAAGGAGAAGGCCATGCGTCGAATCGCTGCTCTGGGGACCGGTGCGGCGCTGCTGGTGGCGGCCGGTGTGATGGCGGCGCCGAGCGCGTCGGCGACCTCGTACTGCTTCATGAACCAGGGAACGAACTGGGGCTCGGTGAGCTGCCAGACCACCGCCCCGAAGAACCACTGGCAGCTGGTGCTGGTGTGCAACAACGACAACGTCAAGGGCAGCCAGGCGACGGTCAACGGCCTCTGGCACACGGGCGACGGCAGCGACACCCTCTACTGTCCGACCGGCTACAGCGCCGCCTACACCAAGGTCAACAACGACAACTGACCTGCCGCGTACGGGTGCCGGCCCCCGCCGCGCGGCGGAGGACGGCACCCGTACGCGCGCTGTCCGGCCGGCCGCTCAGCCGGCGAGGCGCCGGCGCCGGGCCCGCTGCCGGCAGGTGGCACCGCAGTAGCGCACCGGACGGCCGGTGGGCCGGACCATGAGCGCCGCCCCGCACTCCTCGCAGTCTGCCGAAGCCCCCCGAACGACACCCGGGCCGTCACGAAAGACCGGTCGTTCCGTGACGGGGCCGGAAGGCCGCAGACTCTCCAGCGCCAACCGCGCGAGCCCGAGCCCGGCCGCCCGGTCGCGACGGGCACCGACCATCGACGCGCACCCCACGACGAACGACGCGACATCGTCGGGACCGAGGTCGGCCCGCACCCCGCCCGCCCGCTGCGCCGCGTGCAGCAACGCCGTCAGCACCTGGCGGAAGCGCAGCACCGAGGCCGTGAGCAGCGGATGCGGCCAACTCCCGTCCGCCGCGACGACCTCGCACACCGGCCCGCGCCGCCCGGACGTCTCGACGACCTCCAGCAGGAACCCGAAGAACGCCTCGGTGGGCGCGAACCGGGCCATCCGCCGTTCGCCGGAGGCGACCAACTCGTCCAGCTGGCGGGCGAACACCGCCTCCAGCAGGGCCTGTTTGCTCGGGAAGTGCCGGTACACGGTGCCCGCGCCCACCCCGGCCCGGCGCGCGACCTCGCCGAGCGGGACGTCGAGCCCGTGCTCGGCGAACGCCTCCCCGGCGGCCGACAGCACCTTCGCCCGGTTGCGACGGGCGTCGGCCCGCTCGCCGCCGCCACCGCTATCACCGCCGCCACCGCTACCACCGCCGGTCACTGACGTCATGTCACGAAACCCCTTGTCCCCCCGGAGCCAACCGGGTTGAAGTGTCCCAGATACCCCGGGCCGACCACACCGGCTCCCCGCCGACCGCGCCCCGGGGACGAGGAAGGACGACATGACCGCCGAACCCACCCGCCGCCCCGCCACCGAAACCGGCACCGCCCGGGGCCTCGTCGCCGTGACCGGCGCCACCGGCAAACAGGGCGGCGCCACCGCACGCCGCCTGCTGGCCGCCGGCCGCCCGGTCCGCGCACTGGTGCGCGACCGCACCGCACCCGCCGCCGTCGCCCTCGCCCGCGCCGGAGCCGAACTCGCCCACGCCGACCTCGACGACCCCGCCGGCCTCGGTCCCGCCCTGGCCGGCGCCACCGCCCTGTTCGCCGTACCCCCGGTCGCCTACGGCCCGTCAGGCACCGACACCGAACGGGAATTCGCCCGAGGCCGCGCCCTGGCCGATGCGGCAGCCGCCACCGGCATCCGCCAGGTCGTCTTCACCGGCGTCGCCTCCACCACCGGCGCCGCGTTCACCGCACCGGGCAAACGCCGCACCGAGGAGTACCTGCGCGAACGGATCCCGCTCGTGACCGTGCTGCGCCCGGTGCGGTTCATGACCAACTACCTCGGGATCAACGGCTTCAGCCTCGACGGGATCGTGGACGGCGTCCACCGCCACCTGTTCACCCCGGACGACCCCCTCCAGGTCATCGCGCTGGAGGACATCGCCGAGTTCGCGGCCCTGGCCTTCGAACAGCCCGAGCGCTTCGCCGGACGGACCCTGGAGCTGGCCGGCGACGCCCCGACCCCCGTCGAGGCCGCCGCCGCGATCAGCGCCGCCACCGGAATCCCGGTGCGTTACCAGCAGCTCACCCACGACGAAGCCGCCGCGCTGAACCCGGAGTTCGCCGAGGTCCGCGACCAGTGGGCCGCCGGACACCGCTGGCACGCCGACATCGAGGCCCTGCGGGTCATCCACCCCGGACTGCGCACCCTGGACGACTGGCTCGCCGAGACCGGCGGCGCCGCGCTGCGCGCCCAGCTCCTCGGCGCCCCGTAGACCCCCTGCCCTCAGGGCGCCGCTGTCCTCAGGGCGCCGCCACCAGGGCCGCGACCAGGCGGCGGACCGACTCGGGGCCGTCCGCCGCCTGGACGCTGCCGTGCATCCGCAGATGGTGCACCGTCCCGGTGACCGCGAGCGCCAGCATCGGGCAGTCGGCGTCCGCCGCCACCCGGCCGAGCCGCTGCTCGGCCTCCAGGTAACGCGCCATCGCCTCCTCGACCGCGCCCGGCCCTGGCGCGCCGCCCTCCCACGCCTCCCGTACCCGCCGCGCGACTTCGCCGCGGGACAGCGCCGCCGCCGCGAGCGCGGCCCCGTTCGTGCCGAGCAGCGCGAGCGCCGCGCCCGTCAGGTTCTCCCGTACCTCGCCCCGGCCCGCCCGCTCCGGCAGTGCCCGCACCTCCTCGGCGATCGCCTCGAAGCGGTCCAGGACCAGCTGGGCGACGAAGTCGTCCAGGTCGGCGAAGTGGCTGTACAGCAGTCCCTTCGCCAGCCCCGCCTCCTCGGTGACGGCCCGGTTGGTCAGCCCGGCCGCCCCCTCCCGGGCGAGTACGCGCTCGGCCGCCTCGAACAGCCGCTCCCTGGCGTCGGGGATCGCTACGCCGCGTGGTGACACCGGGTTCCTCCTTGCCAGTATGGGCGTCTGCCCATACCTTGTGATGGGCAGACGCCCATCCTAACGGCCCGGCAGGAGCGACCCCATGCGCCAGCTCGTCAACTCCGCACAGTCCCAAGCCTGGAACGGCGACGAAGGCCGGTACTGGAGCGACCACCACGACCGCTGGAACGCCGTCAACGAAGGCTTCGACCAGCCCCTCCTCACCGCGGCCGCCCTCACCCCCGAAGACCACGTCCTCGACATCGGCTGCGGCGCCGGCCAGACCACCCGCCTCGCCGCCCGCACCGCCACCCGCGGCACGGCCCTCGGCCTCGACCTCTCCGCACCCATGCTCGACCGCGCCCGCACCCTCGCCGCCGAGGAAGGCCTGGACCGGGCCGCCTTCGAACAGGGCGACGCCCAGGTCCACCCCCTCCCCACCGCCGGTTTCGACGTCGCCATCAGCCGCTTCGGCATCATGTTCTTCGAAGACCCCGTCGCCGCCTTCGCCAACATCGGCCGCGCACTGCGCCCCGGCGGCCGCCTCGCCTTCGTCTGCGTGTCCGACCCGGCCCGGTGCGAGTGGATCCAGGCCTACGGCACTGCGCGCGCAGCCCTGCCCGTCCCGCAGGAGGGCGCCGCGTCCGCCGGGCCGGTCTCCGGGCCGGGGATGTTCTCGCTCGCCGACCCCGCGGAGATCCGCCGGGTCCTCGGCGCGGCCGGCTTCGCCGACGTGCGCACCGAAGCCGTCGAGTCCGCCGGACACTTCGGCCGCGACGCGCAGGACGCCGCCGACCACCTCCTGGGCTCCGGCCCGGGCCGGCACCTGGCCGACCTGCTCGACGCGGCGGGCGGCGACGGCCCGAGCGGCGCCGATCAGGTGCGCGCCGCCCTGGCCACCGCCCTCGCCCCGTACGAACGGCCCACCGGCGTCCACCTGCGCACCGCCGCCTGGCTGGTCACCGCCACCCGCCCCTGACCACCAGACGGCACGAAGGAGTCCGCAGACCCGGACCGCCCACACGGCGGCGGAGCGGCGCAGGAAGTCGACGGGTCCGACGTCCTGCGCACCAGGTGGAACCCGAACCGTCAGTGGGAGCCACCGGCGCCCTCCGAGCCGTAGAAGCGGCCCCGGTCGCACAGGGCGTCGATCTCGGCGATCTCCTCCTCGCTCAGCTGCGCATCCAGCGCGACCCCGATGACGTGCCGGGCGCTGGCCAGCCGCCGGGCGACGTCCCAGTCGGCGACGAACCTGCCGACGGTGGACTCGTCGGCGGTCCCGGCCGCCTGGCGGGACCCGAGCCGGTCGAGGGACACCACGAACTCGTTCAGGTCCCGGAGGACGGCGACGACCTCGTCGAGGGGCATGCGGATCTCTCGGGGCAGTATTTCCATCAGCCGATCGAACACCGGAACCGGGGCTCCGGTCCACAGCCTGCTCCTGCCGGTCGGGGCCGGTCCGAAACCCCTTGGACGGCACGGGGACCGGCTTGCTGCAATGGCGGACGGCCGCTGCCGGAGTCGAAGGGATCGCGGCGATGACCGAGATCGGACTGCATCTGTCGGTGCGCGCCCTCACCGAGGCGGACCTGCCGTCCTGCGGGTGGGCCGGCTCCCCGAAGCACGTGCGCGAACTCGTCCACCAGATCCGCCGAGCGGAGGCGGGCGAGGTCGACTACCTGGCGGTCTGCGCGCCGGTCGGGCTCCCGGTGGCGGTCGGCGGCGTCGACTACACCGTCAAGCCCGGCGCCGGCACGCTCTGGCAGCTCGGCGTCCATCCGGCCCTGCGGTCCTGCGGGATCGGCACGCTGCTGATCCGCTCCGCAGAGCAGCGGATCGCCGCCCGGGGCCTGACCCGCGCCGAACTCAAGGTGGAGGAGAGCAACCCGCGTGCCCGCGCCCTCTACGAGCGCCTGGGCTACCGGGCCTTCGGCCGCGAGCCGGACTCCTGGGACGTGGAGGCCGAGGACGGCTCGCTCCAGCGGTACGAGACGATGTGCACGCTGATGCGCAAGGACCTGGCGTGACACCGGAGTTCGCGGCGATCGTCGCGGAAGCGACCGCTGACCCGGAGCGGTCGTGGGGCTCGTCCTCAAGGGCTCCCGGGGCCCACGAGGGCATGGCCACCCGGCACTCCGACCACGACCTCTACGTCGCGTCCTCGATCCGGACGGCTACCGGTCCGCTCGGCTCGACCTGGTCGTCACCACCCTGGAACGGTTCCGCCGCCCCGCCGACTGGGAGCGGTACGCCATCGCCCGCCCCCGGGTGCTGCTCGACCTCCGGGGCGGGGAGGTCGCCCGGATCGTCGCCGCGATGGGACGGCTCGGTGTCGAGGAGGCCTTCCGGTCCGGCGCCGCCCTGCTGGACGCCTACGCCAACTCGCTCTACCGCCCGGTCAAGAACCACCGTGACGGCGACCGGCTGGCAGGCCACCTCGACGTGGCGGCGAGCGTGGGATTCCTGCTGGACCTGCTCTTCGCCCTGGACCGTCGGGCGCGCCCGTACAACACGTACCTGGCCTGGGAGTTGGACCGGTTCACGCCGCCGGGGTGGGAGGGTGCCGAACTGCTGGATGCGGTGGCCCGGGTCACCGCTACTGGCGAAGTGGCTTTGCAGCAGCGGATCTTCGCCCGGGTCGAGGCGGCCGCCCGGGCCGCCGGGCACGGGGCGTTGCTGGACGCCTGGGGCGAGGACCTGTTGCTGATGAGGCCCGAGCCGGACCGCCCGGGGCAGTAGCCCTCCTGGCGGTGACCTGCTGCGTAGGAAGTCGGCCGGGCCGACTTCCTACGCCACCCCGGGATTCAGGTGCGGGTGGCTTGGGTGCGGCAGTGGGTGAGGGCGTAGCGGATGCGGGGGTCGGGGTTGGGGGTGGTGGTGAGGAGCTCGCCGACCTGGACGAGGGTGGTCCAGTAGGTGGCGGGGTTTCCGGTGCGGGGCAGGGGGTGGGTGGCGGCGAGGGAGAGGTAGGCGGCGGTGAGGTTGCCGGTGGTGAACCAGCGCTGGAGGCCGTGCTGGTGGCCGGGCCGGATGCCGCCCATGGCGTCGATGGCCGTCAGGAAGTGGGCGACGACGGTGCGCTCGGTGGGAGTGAGCTGCTTGGGGACGTCGAAGACGCCGAGGGCTTCGAGGACTTCGCCGGTGTCGGATTCCGCGTTGGGGCGGGGGTCGGCGAGGAGGGCGTCGTGGCATTCGGCGAGGCGGCGGGTGGTTTCGGCTGCGGGGATGGCGAGGGCGACGCAGACGGCCTCGGCGCAGGGCAGGGGCTGGTGGCCGAGGCGGGCGAGGAGCGCGTAGGTGGCGGCGGGGGTGGCGCCACGGGAGAGGGTGTGGCGGGCGAGGGTGGCGAGGTGCATGGGGTGGGGTTCGGCTTTCAGGCGGTGACGAGGACGGGGGTGGGGGCGGGCGCGATGAGGGCCCAGACGAACTTGCCGGGACTGCCGGGGCGGGGGCAGCAGCCCCAGCGCTCGGCCAGCTCGTTGACGAGGAACAGGCCACGCCCGTGCTCGTCGTCCGGAGCGGCGGTGCGGAGGACAGGGCGGCCGCCCCCGGCGTCGTGGACTTCGAGGCGCAGGCGGGAGTTGACGAGCGCGAAGCGGATCTCGATGTGCTGGTCGTCGGGCGCGTCGGAGTACCGGACGGCGTTGGCGAAGAGCTCGCACAGGAGCAGCTCGGCGGTCTCGGCGTAGCGCTCTCCGGCGGGCAGTCCGGAGAGGTAGGCGCGGAGCATGTAGCGGGCCAGGGGCGCGGATTCGACGCAGGAGTCGAGGCGCGCGACGAACATGCGCGGGCGGCGGGCGGTGGGCATGGGGAAGTGCCTCAAGGGGTGCGTGCGGATGGGGTTCGAGAAGTCCAGTGAAAATTAGGTGAGTTGGAAGAGAGTCTCGGGATTCCGTGGAGGGCATATGAGGCCTCCGAGGGTTGCGCTGTGCTTCCGGCGAATCACCGGGTGTAGCCATGGTGGCGCTTTGCCCGCTACGATCGGAAGGCTTTCCCACTTGACAGTTTCTCCGGGTGGTACTCACTCGGCAGTGGAGGTCTGGCCATGCGCGAGTCTCAGCTGGATCCATCGGCTTCACCCCTCAAGGCGTTTGGAGCCCAACTGCGCAGGTTGCGTAAGGCGGCTGGCTTGACGCAGACCCAACTTGGCGATCTGACCCAGCTAACCTGTGCGTTTCACTTGGGGCCGTGTCCGGATCATGAGCGGGAACGCGAAAGTGCCTTCTGAACTGGGACGATGAGGCTTGTCTAAGGTCTCCGT